>JBCBZY010000152.1:0-6599 GCA_039815115.1 Pseudomonadota bacterium
CAGGAGCATGGCAGCGACCTTGGCAATGCTCAGCTGAAAGCGGTGCGAGACGGAGATGACTATGTTCTCAACGGTTCAAAAATCTGGACCTCGCTGGGTGACCGCGCGAAATATATGATCCTGCTCACGCGCACCGATTTTGATGCGCCGAACAAATATGCCGGGCTGAGCTTCTTCCTCAATCCGATGAAGGTGGAAGGCATTACCACCAGCCGGATCAAGAAACTCACGGGCGAATATGGCTTCGTACAGTGTTTCTTCACCGACGCTCGCATCTCCGCCGACTGCCTGTTCGGCGAGGAAGGCGAAGGCTGGAAAATGGCGATGAAAACGCTGGAATATGAGCGCGGTGCGAAAGTGAAGCCGGTCGGCGGCTATTTCGTCAAGGAACTGGATGTGATGCAGATTGTCGAGCTGGCGAAAAATTCGATGCGGAACGGCAAGCCGCTGCTCGATGATCCGGTGATGCGCGACAAGATGACGCAATATATGATTGATATCCAGGCGCTTAATCTCAACAATACCCGCCGGCGGATGCCGCAGCTGATGCAGGACAAGCCGATGGGCCTGCCGCTGATGAACAAACTCGCCCGGACCGAACTGATCCGCGAGCTGACCGAATTTTCGCTGGGCTTCCAGGGCACGAAGGCCGGCTATTATGTTGGCGATGAGAATGCCGTGGATGACGGCTATTGGCACCGCTCCTATCTTAACAGTTTCTCCGCCACGATTGGCGGCGGGACATCCGAGATTCAGCGCAATATCGTTGCCGAACATGCCCTGGGCCTGCCTAAAACCCGCTAAGCCCAAGACCCGCTGATCAGAAAGACAAATCATGGACAATCTCGGCACAATCGGCACGACCGAAGAGCAAATTGAACTGATGGATGTCGCGACAAATTTCTGTCGCGACAAGAGTCCGATCGAGAAGGTGCGGGCCCTGATCGAGGACAATCTCGGTTATGATCCGGCAATCTGGCAGGAAATTGGTGAACTGGGCTGGCTGGCCATTGCCATACCGGAGGCGCATGGCGGCGTTGGCCTGTCGATGGCCGAAGTGGTGCCCATTGCCGAGCAGATGGGGCGCAACCTGATGAACACGCCGTTCGGGACGACAACACTTGCGGCGCAGGCTTTGCTGGCCGGCGGGAACGAGGCACAACAGGCAGCATGGCTTCCGAAAATTGCCGAAGGCGCTGCGGCAACCCTGGCATTGCGGGAAGATAATGGCGACTGGGACCTGACCAATATCGCCTGTACCGGCGTGGTTGACGGGGATCAGATCAAGCTGTCGGGCAAGAAACAGCTCGTAATCTGGGCCGACAGCGCGGCGTTGATCATTGCGAGTGTCAAAGTGGACGATGCCGTGCGTTTCGTCCTCATCGAGCGGTCGGCTCTGGGCGATGGCGCATTGCGGCGCGAAGAGATTATCGACGAGACGGCGCGCAGCTTTGAACTGACGCTGGATGGCGTGTCGGTTCCAATTGATGCATTGCTCGATGGTTCGCGGACGCGCGAGACGGTGGAAAAAATCGAACTGGCGGCGGGTCTGATTCACGCGGCGGAAATGACTGGCGGGACGCAGGCGGTGATCGATTACACGCTGGAATATCTCAGAACCCGCAAGCAGTTTGACAAGATTATCGGCAGCTATCAGGCGCTGAAACATCCGACGGTCGACAATTATGTCGAATATGAAAAGGCGCGCACGCATCTTTATAGCGCGGCGCACAGTTTCAGCGAACAGGGCCGCGGCGAAGTGGCCGTGCGCATGGCGGCGGCACAGGCGCATAGCAGCTACGCCCAGGCGGCCGATCGCGGCATCCAGTTTCACGGCGCCTTTGGTTTCACGCATGATTGCGATGCCCAGCTCTATCGGCGCCAGGCGATATTCAAGGGCGCGCTGATCGGTGATGCCGCCTATCAGCGGTCGAAACTGGCGGGATTGCTGTTTGATTGAATGACGAAAACATACCCGTGCTCCTGCGAAGGCAGGAGCCCATCTCCGACCCTTGCGGCGAGACGATAACATAGGAGATGGACCCCTGCCTTCGCAGGGGTACGCGCTGAAATAACATATTGAAGGAGACGAGCATGTCAGAAGTACTCACCGATATTCAGGACGGTTTCATCATCGTCACCATCAACCGGCCCGAAGCCAAGAATGCGATGACCAAAGCCGCCGCCGAAGGCATTCGCGCGGCGATGGAACAGCTCGACAATGACAATAGCCTCAATGCGGGCATCCTGACCGGCGCTGGCGGGACATTCTGTTCGGGCATGGACCTGAAGGGTTTTCTGCGCGGCGAAACCCCAGCGGTCAAAGGCTATGGCTTTGGCGGGATTACCGAGAAGGGGCCGGAGAAGCCGCTGATCGCTGCCGTGGAAGGCTATGCTCTGGCGGGTGGTCTGGAACTGGCTTTGGCCTGTGATCTCTGCGTTGCCAATGACAAGGCAAAATTCGGCATTCCGGAAGTGAAGCGCAGCCTGGTTGCGGCTGCGGGTGGCGTGCTCAACCTGCAGAAGGTCGTCGGCAAGCGACTGGCGATGGAAATGGCGCTGACTGGCGATTTCTTTACCGCACAGCGCGCCTATGAAATGGGTTTCGTCAACCGCCTGACCGAAGGCGCTGCACTGGACGCGGCAATTGAACTGGCAGCCACCGTAGCCGCCAACGGCCCGCTGGCACTCAAGGCGACCAAGAAGATCATCAACGAAAGCTACGACTGGTCCAGTGACGAGATGTGGAAGAAGCAGATGGAAATCAGCGGTCCGGTCTTCGTGTCGGAAGATGCCAAGGAAGGCTCGCTGGCCTTTGCCGAGAAACGCAAGCCCAACTGGAAAGGCAAATAGCGATGGCGGACATTAAGCGGATCAATCCGGATACGCTGCCGGATGCCGGGGCAATGGGCTATTCGCAGGTGACTACTTGCACACCGGGGAAGATGATCTTCATCTCCGGTCAGGTCGCCTGGACCCCAGGCGGCGACCCGCCGCCGGACACGATTGCCGAACAGGCCCGGCTGGCCAGCTCCAATCTCGGCAAGGCGCTGGAATCGGCCGGGGCCGGCCCGGAAAATATCGTCTCCGCGCGGGCCTTTGTCGTCGACTATACCGAAGAGAAGGGCAACGAAGCCTTCGGGCCGATACTGGAATTTCTCGGCGGCAGCCAGGTTGCCTTCACTCTGATCGGCTGTTCGGCTCTGGCCGCTCCGGATCTGATGATCGAGATCGAGGCGATAGCGGTTGTCTGACGCAGCGCCGACCGGCAGCATCGATATTGTCGATCAATGGGCCGCGGGGCTCAACTTGCCCGCGTGGTTCACCGGGGCGATGGCGGTGCCGCGCGAAGAGGCTTTTGTCGAGGTCAATGGCCACAAGGTCCATTATTTTCGCTGGGGTACACGGGGCAAGCCGCCGCTGCTGCTGACGCACGGGTTTCTCGCACATGCCCGCTGTTTCGCTTTCATTGCGCCATTTCTGGCCGAGGATCATGACATTATCGCCTATGATCTGGCAGGCATGGGCGAGAGCGACATCGGCGCCGGATATGAAGGCGCTCAGCGCGCCGCAGACATGGTCGGGCTGGCCGAAGCGCTGGATCTTTTTGCTGGTCCGGAAATGCCGAAGATCATCGCGCACAGTTTTGGATCAGGTGTCGCGCTGACCGCGATGGAACTGGCTGGCGACAGATTTGGCGGACTGATCATCTGCGATCTGATGATCATGCGTCCGGAAAAACTCGTGGCTCATTTCAAGGGTGGCGGTGGCCCACCGGGATCGGGCAAGTCGGACAAGCCGAACAATATCTACCCCGACTATGACACTGCCCGCGGGCGGTTTGTGCTGGCGCCAAAACAGGATGTGCAGGTGCCGTTTCTGCTCGAATATATGGCCTATCACTCAATGCGCCGGGTGGAAGATGGCGAACAAAGTGGCTGGACCTGGAAGTTCGATCCAAAGGTCTTTTACCGGAGCCAGAATGATCAGTCCAAATGGCTGGAAGCGCCGAAACGGATTGTCGATCTGCCGCACCGGCTGGCAATCGTCTATGGCGAGAAAAGCAAATTGTTTGATGGTGACAGCGCCGCCTATTTGCGCGAGCTCGGCGGCGATCATATCCCGATGATCCCGGTACCCGAGGCGGAACATCATCTGATGCTGGACCAGCCTCTCGCCTTTGTCACGGCGCTGCGCTCCGTGCTCGCGCTTTGGGACTGACCGTCAGGCGGCAGCGGATTTCAGCCGTGCCAGTCGCAACAGGTACAGACCGGGCAGAGTCGATGCGCAGGCGATGATGACGATTGCTGCGGTATATCCGGCAAGACTGCCGGGTTCGTCGGGCAGGTCTGGCCCGAAGAAATTGTTCATGTCGCCCATCGCATTGATAAACGCATGGACCGCCATGACCGGCCAGATGCTACCGGTATAGGCGGCGATTCCGGCAAAGCCGATGCCGAGCAGAGTGGCATAGATGACCTGGGGGATGACATCGGCGGCCGGGACGGATTGCAGGTTGGAAAGATGGGCAAGACCGAAGATCAGGGCCTGGGCGATCGCAGCCATCAGCAGGGCGTTCTTCCGTTCTCGCCAGCACTGGTAGAGATAATAGAAGCAGAATCCGCGGAGCAGGATTTCCTCGAAAAACCCGGTCGACAGGCTGTTGTAAATCCACCCCCCGAACCGGACCGCGTCAAATTGCAGCTGACCCCATTCGACCGACAGCAGGTTGATCAGGCCGATCATGGCCATCGGGATAACAGCCAGCGGCCAGCGCCGGGGCCATTGCCTGACGGGCTTGGTGAGACCAGTCTGTTTGAACAGACCGAAAGACTTGAGCAGCCACAGAACGGCAAAGCCCAGGAGAATTTGCAAGCTGCTGTGAATCATGTCGCCGGCAAAAGGCGAGTCCACCGGCAGCAGTTTTTCCGCCCGGAACAGCAGAATTGTGCTTGTTATCAGCAATATCGGTAGCAGCAGCGGCAGGCGCTGCATCGGCATTGGGGCGGTGATGGTCATGATCCGGATCTAGGCAATATTGCCGGGATGCGGAACATATTTCGACGAGCGACCTTTCGGCTTCTGCCCGCGATGGTGGCTGACTCGGTTATCCGAAGGAAAAGACCATCGTCTCGCGGCCGTCTTTTTGCATCGCGGACCGGTAGGACGGTGTTGCCTCCATCTGTTCGAGCCAGCGCATACAGCCGGGACGGCTTTCATTGACGAACCCGCGTTGTTTTGCCGAGGCCATGCAATAGCTCATGGTGATATCGGCGGCGGTCAGCTGATCGCCGGCGAGCCATTTGTGCCGCGCCAGATCATGTTCGAGACGATCAAGTATCGTCGTCATCCGCGGCTGGACCAGCAGTTTCTGGGCCTGTCCGAGCACAGCACTGATCATGGGCCGGATGAAAAAGGGCGAACGTTTCTGCAGCACGGTGAAAATCCCGTCCATGAACTGCATTGGCATCATGCTGCCGATCGAGGCGTGGAACCAGAACAGATAATCGGCGCGTTCCGGGCTTCCCGCAGTCGGACGCAAGGGGCTGTCGGGGTGCTGGTCAAGAATATAGTCAATCACCGCATTGCTTTCCGCCAGCACCAGCCCGTTCTCGTCGGTAATCACCGGCGCCGTGCCCAATGGCGAGAGCGCTTTATACGCATCGGGTGCCAGATTATTGTCGGCGTTGCGGTTATAGAGCTTCAGCTCATACTCCGTACCCAGTTCCTCGAGCAGCCAGAGAATGCGGAAGGATTGCGAATATTCAAGATGGTGGAGGGTAATCATGCGGCGATCTCCTGCGTGACGAGGTTCGGGCGTTCAGGCATTTTTGATGGTCAGTCCGCCATCCACCGGGATGACAGCACCGGTCAGGAATGCCGCTGACGGTAACACACAGGACAGGGTCATGTGTGCTACTTCTTCCGGGATGGCATAACGGCGGAGCGGCACCCGGCGTTTGGCGTAGATGGTTTTATGCTCTTCCGGAATCGCGTCTGTAATGCCCGTCCGAATCGGTCCCGGACAGATACAGTTGACGGTAATGCCTTCGCGGCCCAGATCGACGGCGAGCCCGCGGGTCAGGCCGATCACGCCATGTTTGGCCGCGACATAGGGGCTGTTGCCCGGCGAGGCGCCCAGTCCCTCGGTCGATGCGACATTGACGATCCGCGGATGTTCCGCTTCGCGCAGATGCGGCAAGGCGGCGCGGATCATCCGCTGGTGCGCAGAAAGCATCACCTCCAGCGTTGGTGACCATGCTTTCTCGTAACTCTCTTCCGCGACATCGGCGGGAATGGCGAAGCCGGCATTGTTGACGAGAATGTCGATCCCGCCAAAGGCCTGCGCAATATCACCGACGACCGCCTTGATGATATCGGGATTGCTGACGTCGAGCGCCCAGGCATCCGCCGAGCCGTCATAACCGGCATCGGCAATTTCCTGCACCACCGCATCGCACTTGCCCTGATCGAGATCGGTCACCGCCACCTGCGCGCCTTCCGAGGCGAACAAATGGGCGGTCGCCCGGCCCATGCCGCTGGCAGCCCCGGTGATAATGGCTTTCTTGCCTGCAATCGAGCGGCTCAGCGGCTGATAG
>JBCBZY010000041.1:0-12888 GCA_039815115.1 Pseudomonadota bacterium
AAGATATTCGGCTGGTGCATGTGGCAGTTCATGCACTGAGCCGTTGGAATAGCCCGGGTAAAGGCATGCTGGATCGGATGACCCTTCTCGCGTTTCGCGGGATCTATGTCGCCGGAATGATCGTCGCCATGGCCATTATCTTCGTGCGCCGCCTTGCCGCCATATTTGCCCTTCTTGCCGTGGGCTGCGTCATAAGTGCCGTAACTGCCAGTCCGGTGCTCGCCTTCCTTGAGATTGCGGATGGTGGGGTCCACGGTCTGGGTCTGGCCATCGCGGCCATATTTCGCCCAGATCAAGCTGTGCCGCGGTTCGCGGTCATTCGCATAGACGACATGGCAGCCCGCACAGCCGGACTGGCGGTAGTCTCCCGGCTGGTCGTTGGTGCCCATGAACCACATGAAGGGGTCATTCAGCCGGGTCTTGTGGATGTTCAGCGCCGGGATCGCCACGCGCAGGCCGGTGCCCGGACCGCGGTTGGACTGCTTGAGATCCGGCCGACCCGGTTCTTCCAGTCGCTGAATGATGCCGCCAATATTGGGCAGGCCGATTTCGGGGAACTGGGTGTTAACGTTCCGCCCGCCGCGTTCAAACACGCGGAAAATATCGCCCGGCGGGATCGTGTGCCAGGTGGGCAGCGGGTAAAGTATCGGCAGGGCGCCGCGTTTTTTCTGTTCTTCGGTGACGGTGCCATGCGGGCTGCCTGGCGACTTGATGGTCGCGCCTTCGCCCTTGCGGGTATAGGCTTCGCCAAATATGTAATTTTTGAACGGGACGATCCCGTTATTATAGGCGGCCCCGCCCCACAGCATTGCGCCAGTCGCCATCAACGAGCGTTCCGACGCCTCGATAATCTCCATGTGACAGGCCCCGCAGGACTCGCGCACAACCCGGTAGTCGGACGGGTTCACGAAGCGGACAAATTCCGGCGATTCCTTGTTGAGCAAGGAATAGCTGCGCTTGGGATTGGCGGAGGAAGGCCAATGCCAGCTTTCGGGATATTTCGGCAGGACATGCGCTTTTTTCAGCGCGTCCATATAGGCGAGGCTGTTCTTGCCCCAGCTATTGTCTCCGGTTACCGCCGCATCACCGCCATGACAGTCGACACAGCCCAACACCACGGCCGGGGTTTCATGCATGGTCTTCTGATCGCTGTCGGTATGGCAGGATACGCAGCCTGAACTCTTGGCTTCGGCTGCGTCCCAAGTCTGGTTTTGCGGTGCGGGCGGCGTGAAGCTGTAGTCGATTTTCTGCGGTTTTTCCTTGCTCGCCGCCATCAGCAGTGACGCGGGCGCAGCGGTCAGGACAAGCGCGCCGAGCCCGGCGAGAAGCCATTTTTTCTGATGAAGGAAGGTCTCGATCAGCTGCATGTCAGAAAGCCAGTATTGCGTTGAGGAGGATGGAATAGTGGAAATCGCGATCATCGCTCTGGTCGAACAGGTCCTTGAACCCTTTGCCGGGGAGCAGGGCGGCCCCTGACAGCCGGAAAACGATATTCTGATTCGCCTTGGGGCGGTAGATCCCGGCGAGGGACAGATCCCAGCCAATATCTTTGGGTATCGATCCCTCGACGCGCAGCGCTTCCAGACTCTCGGTCTTGTGGAACCAGAGATGATTGGCATTGGCCGACAGCCGGAAGTCCGGGGTCAGGTCCGCATCGACACCAACACCCGCCAATATTGTGCCCGGATTGTTGAAATTGCTCTGGCCCTGTTCCTTGGAAGACCGCAGGGAATTCAGGATGCCGTTGCGGCCATTGATGCTGATCACGCGCCCGCCGCCCGCGAAGGGGATGGTCTGGCGGATCCAGTAGCTGGTATCTGCGCCAGCAAAAATCGGGTTCTCGAAAATCGCGTCAAAGCCGGCTTCGGTATTGTTATACGGATTGCCGTCCCCGCTGGCGAACAGGCCGGAGGCCCGGAAGCGCCAGAAATCGACATCGTAGCTCGCTTCAGCCGCTGCGAAAAAGGCCTGGATTTTCGCCGGCTCGCTGGTGAAGAAGCTGTTCCTGTCCTCACCGAAGGCACCGTAAAGCTGGCCGGTGACGTTGATGCGGCCGATCCGTCCGTCGACCGCGTAACCGGGATAGACCACGTCATAGGCGCGGCCCCGCAAGTCGCCGAGCAAGGCAGGGCGAACCGGGAAGCCATTGTCGTCAATCTCGATATCGCTGCGTTCGCGGTTCATGTTGTAGGTAACGCTCAACTGGCTGGTCAGGCCGACAATGGGCAGATCCTGACGATAGAGATTGGCAAAGAAAATATAGCTTTCGCGCGGTGTCTGGAAAATATCGTTGAGACCGCTGTTTGTGTCTTTTTCCAGCTGGACAAAGGCGCCGAGATTATATTGCACGCGGTTATTGTCACGGGTTCCGAACAGGCGGAAACCGAGCTGATTGTCCTGGAACAGGAAGCCGCGGAAATCGGCCTGCATCGGCTGGATGCCGATCCGGAAGCTGTCAAAGTCATAGCGCGCCGAGGTGTTGCGGATATGATAATCGAAAAAGGCTTCCTGCACGCCGACGAAAAAATCCGTACGATTGGACGACTTGGACGGTTCCACGAACAGGACCCGGCGCTCGGGCACGTCGACATGATTGACCTGCGTGGCGAGGGTCAGACGATATTCGACATCGGGCGGTTTATAGGCCGTGGAGCCCTTGATCAGCGCCACGCCGGTGATGAACGTCTGCGCCAGCACGAGCGAGTTGGAACGGCCGAAAACGTCAAGACTGTCTGCGCGTTCGGTCGTCTGCACCCCCACCGGGATCGGAAAGCTGCGCGGTTCGACAACCGTGTCGGAAATGGCGTTGACCACGAAGAACCAGTCGTCTTCCTTCAGAAAACCGGGTTTCTTGTCCGCTGGAATCGGCTTGTCACCCTTGAGCACATTTTGTGCATAGGGGTTGAGCGTGCTGCTGCAATTGGCCCGGAGAGCGCCGAACAGCTTGTAGATCGACTGGTCACCGCCCTTTTGCGGGCAAAGCGATTGCATGATGCGCCAGCGATCGGGAACCGGAAATTCGTCGGTTGGAAAGGCTTCCGGTGGCGGCGCGCTTACCGCACCGGGGTTGTTCTGGACCACGGGATCCGGGAGTTCCTTTTGCACTCCCGGACGTCGGCGCCCGTCGATCAGCGCTTCGTCTGCTTCCAGACCGTCAAAATCCATTTCGAGTTGGACCGGTTCTGAATCTACCGTCTCTGCGGTTGGCGGTGCAGTTTCAGGTGGCGCTGGAGCAACTTCTTCCGCTTCGGGCTCGGGACCTCCGATGGCCAGTTCGCCGGCTGTCTCGATTTCTTGAGCCGGCTTGGCCCAGTCAAAGCTCTCTCCCGCGAGCAAGGCAATCAGCGATGCCTCCATCTGCTCGGCCGACGCCTGCTGCTTTTCCATCTGCTCCGCCTCGCCCGACATCACTGCCAGGATCGGGACAAAAGAAGAGGAGAGCGCTGCCATCGGTCCTACAGCCCCTGACAGACATTCTGGTCATCAGTGTCGAGAAACGGCGCAAACGGGCAGTTGATATAGCGCAACCGTACCTGCGCGTCGCCCAGGTCCACCACGACATTGTCGGCCCGGATGGCATTTGGTGCATTGCCAAATCCGCCAACCCGCTGGCCGGCATTGTGCAGGCCGAGAAAACTGATCATGTCATCCTGATCAATACCGTCACCCGAAACCCCGATCCCGCCAATCAGCTGATTGCCGCGATAGATCGGCACGCTGCCCGGAAAGATCTGGATGCCATTCTCCAGCCGGTTCTGGCCTGGCGCAGCGTCGGGTAAGGTGGTGCATCGTTGCGGTGTGTCCGCGGCCATCGGATCACCGACAAAAGCGACATGCGCGCCGATATTGCCGATCACGAAGTCGAGCTGCAGCCCGTTGTTGAAAGGGCTGAATTCGGCAATTGGCTGGGAAATCGGGCCGTGTGGCCGACCGACTTCTCCGTCCGGAAAATAGGGCCGAGCGAGATTGCCGCCGGAGCGGTCAGCAAAGGCCACTGTACCCGTCAAGGCATTGGGATCATTCAGAAAATCCCGGATCGCTTGTACATATGGTGCCGCCGCAGGTGTCGCCAGCATCTCGGCGCCCGCCACGCCGTTGGAGAAGAACGTTGCCGTCCGCGCCTTTTGCAGGGAGACGTCGGTCCCAAATATCGGGGCATCGGGAGACCGCACGATGCCGAGAATTTCGCCATGCGTGTCGACAACCGAGATCGATACCTGGGCGCGGCTGTCCAGAGGCTGCCGGATCTGGGCGCGGGCGCGGGTCATGACGATGAACGCTTCTTCCAGGATGGCGCGCACTTCCGGTTCGGTCAGCGGGCTCGCGACGCTGGCGGCATCCGTCGCCGCGCGAACCGGGAAACGGTTGGTGCCGGTTCCATCGCTCAGGACAAAGGCGTCAGTATTACGGAATTCCGCAAGCGTTGAAGCGCGGATACCCGATGCTTCGGTGCCATAGGCCGTACCCGCAATAATGGCTGCGTCATTATAGCCGCGGACAGCGACAAGTGCTCCGGCGGTGCCGTCAATTGCTGCAAAATTGTCCTGAAGTGGCGACAGGTCGCTCACATTCATGTCACTGAAGCGAAGCGATGTCCCGTCGACCGAGATACGATTGGCGGTGATCGAAGCGGGCGGGGCAAAGCCCTGAATGCCGGCAAGCGCTATCGCCTCTTCATCATCCTTGTCGACGTCCAGGATATCGCTGTCGAAGCCATAGTCGCCGTCGCCCATCACGCCGATTGCGCCAACGACCACACCATTTTTGTAGAGCGGAAGCCCGCCGGGATCGGCAGACAGCCCGAGGGGAGAGCGTTTTGGCCCGATCAGACCTGCAGCGCCGCCGCCCGAAAGAAATCTTGCCGAAAGATCAGAGCAGGGCAACTGGCTGAACTGCACGCCAAACAGCGGTCCGCTTTCCAGGCCCACAGCGGTAGGAGCGGGCGGGAAATGCTCCTGCACGATCTGGCTGGCGGTCCGGGTGGAAAAAGCATTGCCGGAGCTTGACAGATAGGCGCCGGTGACCGCCTTGGAGATCGCGGCAATCGTGGCCGGGACCATGGCTCCCTGCAACCCAGCCGGATTGGGATTGGTTCCCAGCGGTGTTTCGGTACTGGCGGCCGCCATGGTGGCAGCCCCATTCATCTGGAATACGGCCAGCACATTCCCAACCCTGTCGGTCACGGCGATGATCGAGGGCAGGCCGCGCGCGGTTGCTTCGCCAACTGCCTGCGCAATCACGGTCTGAATATCGGTCACCGTTAGCGATTCCTGAGCCGGCGCCACATAGTCCCCGCCATCGCCATAAGTCGGCGGCGTGGGGGTCGGCGTTGGCGTGGGAGGCGAAGGCGAGGGTGTGCCGCCGAAATTGTTGCTGTCCCCGCCCCCGCCACCACAGGAGGTCAGGATCAGGGCCGCCGCAGAGATGGCAGCTGTCAATCGCAGGTTCCGGATCATCTGAGGGCCCTTATCGTCCGGACTGCGCTCCCAAGAGCGCGACGGAATTTCAGGGGTTGATAACCATTTGGATCATCCACGGCAGCATAGGCGGTATTGATCTGGCCGCGCAGGCTGGTGGCCGCCGCATTGCTGACCTGGCCGCTGTTCACCAGTCCGTTGAGCAGCGTATCAATCGCCATCACCGCCTGGACACTGCCTTCATAATCCGTGAAGCGCGGAGAAATGGCTTCTCCGGCGATGGTTTCCATGATCCGGAAGGTCTGATCCTTGCCGAAAGTCGCGCGGGAAAAGCGGTCGGCCAATGTAATTGCCGTCCGGCGCAACCGCGCAGCTGCTTCCAAAGCCGGCTTGCGTCCTTTGCCCATCGCGGCATGGAAGGCCTTTGATTGCGCATCGAACTGGCTGGCGAGATCAGGAGCAGCGACCCGGATGGCTGCGCTCAGCATGATCATGTTCTCGTCATTATAGGGCGGCATGCCTTCCGGAATCGGTCGTCCCGGATTGTTGAGGGATGTGGGTCGGGCAGTAGTTTCGTCATAGATCCGGCGATGACAGCTGTGGCAATCATAGAAATAGAATTCTGGAAAAATCCCTTCATTCGCAAAGGCCGGCCTGGAGAAAAGATTCAGCGAGCGTTCGAGCGCCATTGATTGCCCGACGGCCCAGAACTGGACCGAGTTGGTCCGGCCTTTGCGGCGGACATAGTCGACATCTTCGTCATGATGCTGCTGCAGGGTCGAGAACAGGTCGAGTTCAAAGGATATCCGCGGATGACCGGCGGCCATGATTCGGTGATCGACAAACTGGCCGGATTTGGCACTGCCGAAATGGCAGTCCAGGCAATTGCTGGCGCGCACCTTGGGGTTTTCGAGAGGGGTCAGGCCAAGAGAGACATTCTTGGCGTGATTTGCTCCCACGGCATAATGGGCGGACAGCCATTCGGACGAGGCACCATGGCAAGCTTCGCAGCCGACACCGTCTCCCAGCTGAAACCGGGGTCCCTTGCGCGCGGCGGGTGTGGCATGGCAGCCGAGGCACTGCTGGGAGGACGCGGCATCCTTTATGCCAAGACGTTTGGCGATCGCGATGCTGCGGGGTTCCTTGAGCACGCGGAAGGCGCGGCTGTGCGCACCGCCCGGCGTCGATTCTTCCTGCCAGCGCATGATTTCATCCTGGCGGACAATTTCGCCATCGGCTTCCTGGCGGCCATGACAGGTGGTCCCGCCACAGGTTGCCACACCAAGAGTAGTGCCTTTGGCGAGTTCGGACGCGGCTTCAACGGGTTCGGGAGCGGCGAGGGTGGAAGCGAACAGGGCGATGCCAGCCAAGGCAATGCAAAATGCGCCGGCTGCAAGAGCAGGAAGCCTGTTCAGCGTCCAGCCACGAATCCTGTTTAAGTCTATCCCCATCTGCATCGTTGCTCCTCCTGATCCGAAGATCAGGTCCCTCTGACAGCACGACGCGACCCAAGCCGTTCGATATTAACTATGTTTAACTATCCATGTTTGTTTGCTCAATGCAAACGAAAAAGAGCCGAAATCTGTTGGTTTTTAATGGTTTGGAGTCGGACACCGGGTCATTTGGGACTGGACTGTGATGTAAACGCAACTATCCTGTGACCGCTTTGCCGCTGCATATTCCGAAAACCGCTATATGCGATTCGGGGCTAGTCGAGTTTACGGCGAATGACGAGATTACGGATTTCGGTCATGTCTTCCATCGCAAAGCGAATGCCTTCCCGGCCCAGACCACTGTCTTTGACCCCGCCATAGGGCATGTTGTCGACCCGGTAGGATGGCACGTCATTGACCACCACGCCGCCGACATCCAGCGTGTCCCACGCGTCGAGTGTCTTGAACAGGTCGCGGGTGAAGATCCCGGCCTGCAGCCCGAACTTGCTGTCATTCACTTCGTTCAGTGCGGCGTCGAAATCGCTGAACTTGGAAAGGAGCGCGAGTGGCCCAAAGGCTTCTTCACGATTGGCGGCCGCGTCCGATGCCACATTTTCCAGCAAGGTTGCTTCCAGCATATTGCCTCCGCGCTTGCCGCCGCAAAGCAGGGTTGCACCACCAGCTACCGCATCCTCGATCCAGCCATGCAGGCGCTTCGCTTCGCCTTCGGAAATCATCGGGCCGATAAAGGTTTTGGGATCCTTGGGATCACCGGCAATCAAGGTCGCGGTTTTGGCGACCAGCATGTCCTTGAACCGGTCATAGACTTTTTCGTGAATGATGATCCGCTGCACGCCAATGCAACTCTGGCCGGACTGGTAGAAAGCGCCAAAGATGATCCGCTCCAGCGCGTCGTCCAGATCCGCGTCTTCATCGACAATGACTGCCGCATTGCCGCCCAGTTCGAGCACCACCGGCTTTTTCCCAGCTTTGGCTTTAAGGTCCCAGCCGACACCCGGAGAACCGGTGAAGGAGAGCAGTTTTAGACGATCGTCGATGGTGAACAGGTCCGCGCCATCCCGGCTCGCGGGGAGGATGGAGAAAGCCCCTTTGGGCAAGTCGGTTTCCGCCAGAACTTCGCCCATGATGATGGCGCCCAGCGGCGTCTTCGACGCGGGCTTCATGACGAACGGACAGCCAACGGCTATCGCTGGTGCGATCTTGTGTGCCGCAAGATTGAGCGGGAAGTTGAATGGCGAGATAAAGCTGCACGGACCGATCGGATAGCGCTTCCACATGCCCTGATAGCCTTTGGCGCGCGCGGAAATGTCCAGCGGCTGAACTTCGCCATAGTTGCGCACCGCCTCTTCGGCGGCGATCCGGAAGGTATCGATCAACCGGCCGACTTCACCCTCGGCATCATTGATCGGCTTTCCGGCTTCCACGCAGAGCGCGTAGGCCAGTTCGTCAAAGCGCTCCTTGAACCGGTCGACACAATGCTGGAGGACGGCCTGGCGTTCGAAACTGGCCATTTTTGCCATCGGCTCGGTGGCTTCGACAGCCCCCGCAATGCCTTCCTCGATCACATCAGGAGTCGCCAGGGCGGTCCGAAAAGCTACCTCATTGGTGAACTTGTCCGTGACCTCCAGATCCTCGTTCGGCTGGGCCGCAACATTGTTCAGATAGAGCGGATAGACGTCTTGCAATTTGGTCATTCCATTTCCTCTCAGACCTTGGAGCTGAGGTCCTGGATTTCATGATTGAGTATGCGATCATTGTCCGAATAGTCGACCGGGCAGTCGATCAGGTGCACGCCTTCCGTGCCGAGACAATGGTCGATCGTTTCCTGCAGATGCTTGGCACTGGTGATACGATACCCATTGGCGCCATAGCTTTCGGCATATTTGACGAAATCCGGGTTGTCATAGGTCAGGCCCCAGTCCTCGAATCCCATATTGGCCTGCTTCCAGCGGATCATGCCATAGCTGCTGTCATTGAGGATCAGCACGGTGATGTTGAGTTTCAGACGGACCGCCGTTTCCATTTCCTGGCTGTTCATCATGAAACCGCCATCGCCGCAAATCGCCATGACCTTGCGGTCAGGGTAGACCATCGCCGATGCCATCGCCGAGGGCAGGCCGGCACCCATGGTCGCGAGCGCGTTGTCCAGCAGCACGGTATTCTGCTGACGGGCGTTATAGTTGCGGGCAAACCAGATCTTGTAGACGCCATTGTCGAGGCAGATGATCCCGTCCGCGGGCATCGCGTCGCGAACAACCTTGACCATGTGCGGCGGATAAATCGGATGACGCATGTCATTGTCGAGGCTGGCGGTATGTTCGACTTCCGCTTTGCGAGCTTCGTACATCTTGTCCCAACTCCAGCTGCCAGACGGGACAATATCTTCTTTCATCTGCCAGATCGCATTGCCGATATCGCCAATGACTTCGATCTGCGGGAAATAGACAGGGTCGACTTCCGCATTGTTCATCGACACATGGATCACATCCGTGCCACCGGTTTTCATGAAGAAGGGCGGTTTTTCAATGACATCATGGCCGACATTGATGATGACATCGGCTGATTCAATCGCGCGGTGGACGAAATCGCCGGCGGACAGCGCGGCACAGCCCATAAATTCCGGACGGGTTTCGTCCACAACGCCTTTACCGAGCTGGGTCGTGACAAAGGGTATGCCGGTTTTCTCGATAAACTGGGTCAGCATCCGGCCCGTGACCGTGCGATTGGCCCCGCCGCCGATTACCAATATCGGCGATTTTGCCGCTTCGATTTTCTTGGTCGCGGCCCGCACGGCTTTTGCTTCCGCTGTTGGTCGGCGGCTTGTGCTACGCGTAATAGGCCGGGAATCGGTCTGCTCATCCGCAACATCTTCAGGAAACTCGATATGGGTTGCGCCGGGCTTCTCTTCCTCGGCAAGCCGGAAGGCTTCTCGCACGCGGCTGGGAATATTGTCGCCGCCTGCCAGCTGATGGGTGAACTTGGTGATCGGACCCATCATGTCGACCACATCGAGGATCTGGAAACGGCCCTGTTTGGAATGCTTGATCGGCTTCTGACCTGTGACCATCAGAATTGGCATCCCGCCGAGCTGGGCATAGGCCGCAGCAGTCACCAGATTGGTGGCACCGGGGCCCAGCGTTGCCATGCAAACGCCGGTCTTTCCCGTGTGACGTCCGTAGGTGGCGGCCATGAAGCCAGCACCCTGTTCGTGACGTGTCAGGATCAGCTTGATCTTTTTGGAACGTGACAGGCTGTCGAGCATGTCGAGATTTTCTTCCCCGGGCACGCCGAAGAGATATTCCACGCCTTCATTTTCGAGACATTCTACGAACAGATCGGATGCTTTGGTCATGTGGGTCCTTCCCTGATCCTCATGATCAGTCTGGGTTCAAGTGAACGGTAACGACCCCGGAACAAGACTTTTTCCCCTCCAGAAAAAGACTCAACCCTACCCCTATGCTGTTGGTTGATAAGTCAAATCTGAGTGCGAGTCACGCCTCAATCGAAAATTATCCCGCTCGCCTAGTAGCCGCGGTCCAGATCAGCGACGGCAATCATTTCCGTTCCCGACTGATAGTGTTTCAGGTTTTCGACAAAGCGGGCGGCTGCGCGCTGGAACATCCGGGTTTGAGCCTGCCCGGACAGATGCATGGTGATCATGCAATTGGGCGCGTCCCATAGCGGATGGTCTTTTGGCAGCGGTTCCGGATCGGTGACATCCAGTGCCGCACCACCGATAGACTTGCTGTTCAGCGCGGCGAGCAGAGCTTCCTGATCAACCAGCGAACCGCGCGCGACGTTGATGAGCCAGGCGGTGTCTTTCATCGCGGCAAATTCATCGGCACCCAGAAGATGTTGCGTTTCGTTAGTTGCGGGCGCGGAGACAAAGATCCAGTCAAATTCCGCCAGTCGGTCGCGCCAGTCATCGAGACCAATGACCAGCGGATCATCGGTCGCCGTGCGCCGGACCGCAGTAACCTCGACGTCAAAGCCTTCGAGCTTCTTCGCGATCTGCTGACCGATACCGCCATAGCCGATAATCAGTGCCTTGCTGTCGTCAATTTCCGCCGTGCCGGGCGGCGTTTCCAGCCACACATGCTGGCGCTGATTGTCGAGCAAGACATCCATCCGTTTCGCAGCCGACAGCATCATCATCACTGCAAATTCGGCGATCGGAGCGCTGTTCAGGCCGGCGCCGTTGGTCAGGATCGTGCCCTGCGACTTGAGCTGGTCGAGCGGAAAATGCTCGACGCCGGCATAGATGCTGTTGAGCCATTTCAGACTGGTCGCCGCCGCGATGATCGACGCCATTTTCTCTTTGTCATACATGTCGAACCAGCCAATTTCGGCATGCGGCGCGACTTCGAGCGCCTCTTCGGTGCTGGTAAACCAGGTGACGTCCAGATCCCCGCAATGCGGTTCTACCAGAGGGCGAACAAGTGAGGCCATTGCGGCCTTCGGTTTGGTCATCTCAAATGCCTTTCGTTAACTCCCTGTATCCCTGCGAAGGCAGGGATCCATCTCCGGTCATCTCCTGTTACGAATCGTCGGGAGATGGGCTCCTGCCTGCGCAGGAGTACTAGATATCGATCTTCCATTCCCAGCGTAGCGGATCGCCGTCCATCAGCTCCACTCCCTGTTCCGTCAGTTCATTCCGGATCGCATCCGCTGCCGCAAAATCCTTGTCAGCCTTGGCCTGCTGCCGTCGATCCAGCGCGGCTTCGATGTCGGTCTCTGCAATTTCGGCATCAGCGGGGCGAACCCGCAAATCTGACCGGCTGATATTCTCCAGATCAAGGCCCAGAACGGCGTCCATATCCGCAAGCAGCTCCAGGCGCTGCGCCGCGTTGACTTTCTTGAGCGACAGCAATCCCTCCAGAAGCGGAATGGCTTTCGGACTGTTGAGATCGTCGCTCATCGCCGCAACCAGTTGATCGCGCAATTCGGTGACTTTAGGATGCTTCCGTTCGTCCGCTTTGGCCGGATCCAATTCGGCTGCACGCTGCCGCAGATTTTCAACCCCGATAACGATCCGTTTGAGCCGAGTCAGGGCCGCTACCAGATTTTCCCAGGTAAACTCCAATTCGCTGCGGTAGTGCGCCTGCAGGCACATCAGACGGTAGGCGAGGGGATGGATGCCCCGGTCAACCAGCACCTGTAACCGCAGGAAATCGCCCGAAGATTTCGACATCTTGCCGGCCCGGTCGATCAGAAAATTATTGTGCATCCAGATATTGG
Organism: Pseudomonadota bacterium; assembly: GCA_039815115.1. Taxonomy (GTDB): domain Bacteria; phylum Pseudomonadota; class Alphaproteobacteria; order Sphingomonadales; family Sphingomonadaceae; genus Parasphingorhabdus. The sequence goes on from JBCBZY010000041.1 coordinate 12,110, forward strand.
CACCCGAATGCTCCGAGCAATTATGCGCCTGGTTCTGAGCGATTTCATTAGGATGGTGGATTTCCCGGTGGTCAATGCCGCCCGTGTGAATGTCGAACTGATTCCCCAGATATTTCATGCTCATTTGCGAGCATTCGAGATGCCAGCCCGGTGCACCTTTGCCCCAGGGACTGTCCCATTCCATTTGACGGTTTTCCCCCGGAGGTGTCTTGCGCCAGATGGCGAAATCCTGCGGATGGCGCTTGCCCTCGACTTCGTCAATCCGGCCTTCAACATCATCGCTTTTCGCGCCCGCAAGCAGGCCGTAGTCGGGAACCGTTGTGGTATCGAAATACAAACCCGTTTCGCACTCATAGCAATGCTTGTCGGCAATGCTTTCGGCAAATTCGATCATCTCTTCGACATGGTCTGTGGCGATGGTCCATTTGGCGGGTTGCCGGATGTTCAGCCGGTCTATGTCGGCCCAGTAGGCGTCGGTATAATATCTCGCGATATCCCAGGCGGTTTTCCCCGAAGCTGCCGCAGCTTTTTCCATCTTGTCATCACCGACATCGGCATCCGAAGTCAGATGTCCGACATCAGTGATGTTGATGATATGTGTGAGCTTCAGACCTTTCCAGCTCATCGTCCGGCCGAGCAGATCAGCAAAAATATAAGCCCGCATATTGCCGATATGCTGGTAGTTGTAGACTGTCGGTCCACAGGTATAAATGCGCGCTTCTCCGTCATGGACGGGGGTAAATTCTTCCAGTTGGCGCGTCAGGCTGTTGAACAGGCGC
>JBCBZY010000163.1:0-6239 GCA_039815115.1 Pseudomonadota bacterium
GCTGGGTTTGCGCGAACAAGCCATGGCCAACTACGAGCGTGCCGATCAAATCCTCACAGCTCTGTACAACGAAGACCCTGCAAATGAGGAAGTTGCACTTTCGCTTGCTGAATTGCGCGCTGAACGCTCCAATACAATGGTTCACATAGAGTCAGATTATGATCAGGGACTGATTTTTTCGCGTTCCATTCAGCCAATTCTGGATCGCAATTGTTCCGATCGCGACAGATGTATTCTGGCACGCGCAAAAGGGCTGGTTAACGAGGGGCAAAATCTGATGTGGTCGGAACGCCAGGCGCCTTCCATAGTCGCCTACAATCTGGCGCTGGCCGAGATTGAAAAATTAAGTGCTCCGGTTCGCAAGAGAGAGGAAACGATCCTGGTTGAGGCCAATATTTATCGACTGAAATCCAAGAATTATCACTTCCAGGACAAAAAACTGGAAACCGTGAAGCAGGCAGATATTGCGCGTAGATTACTGTCGAAAGCGATGGAGGAGGGCAACGGATCACTTGCGATAGATCGTGCGTTGGCCGGCGTGGAGTTTATTCGTGGCGGAACGCTGGATGAAATCGGACAAACCGAGAAAGCATTGCCAGCTCTCAATACCTCTTACTCGATCATGCAGCGTCTGGTTGAAGCAGACAGGGAAGATTTTGGTAGTTTGCGCTTGCTTGCCATTGCCGGCGGACAGCGCGCGGTAACGCTTGCTTCGGCGGGAAAATATGGAGCTGCGATAGAAGGTGGCAAGGCGGCATTGGAAATTCGTGAGCGGCTGTCGAATAATCACCCCGATCAATCAGGTTATTTCCGGGACGTAGCGATTCAACTTAAAGACCTTGGAGATATCTATAAACGGGCTGGTCGGCCGGATGAGGCATGTCAGTATTTTCAGGCTTCAGTCGCCCAATTCGACAAATTGGATCGGCGTTGGGAAATGAGTGAATTCGATCGAAACCGAGCCTATGCATATGCACGGAAATCAACAGAGGGCTGTTAATATATTCTCGCGGGGAAATCATCCGCCAGATAGTTGCACACTTATTGGGCCAAGAAGCAACTCGATCGCTTCAATATCGGTGCAATGCCAATGTCCGATTCCGGGATAAAACAGCCCCTCGGCCAATCCCCTCACTCCACCGACAAGCCGTCGATAAATGCATGGATGACTGGCTCGAGTTCTTCAAACGCAAATCCCGCTTCCACTTTCAGCGCCGCCCCATCGAGCATCGAGCTGACCAGTTCAACCATCGGTTGCAGGGGCAGCCGTTTTATTGCGCCCTGATTTAGCGCCGCTTCCAGTCCCTGTTTCAGTGACAGGCGGGTGTGGCGGTCTTCTATCTCGAGCAACTCTTTCTGACCCAGCACCGCGGGGCCCTCGATCAAAATGGTGCGGGCGCGGCCTTGTGAGGTGATGGAGCGAACAAAGGCAGTGGACCCGGACTTGAGCATGTCGATGGCATTGTCTGCGTCCTGTGATCCGCGGTTGATATCCGCGCCCACCGCCTCGCAATCCTGCTCCACGATGGCACGCAGCAAATCCGTCTTGTCCTCGAAATGATGATAGAGAGCGCCCCGGGTCACGCCCGCTGACTTGACGATTTCCGGGGTTGATGTGGCCGCAAAACCCTTTTCGACGAATATTTTTTTTCCATGCTTGATCAGGAGCTTGCGCGTCTTTTCGGTGCGCTTCGCGTTGGAGATTGCCTTTTTCTGTTGCATACATACAGCCTGTTTGTTACCTATCACTCAACATACAGACTGTATGTATTCATAAGCGGAAGGAAAGGCAAATGAAAACCACCAGCTATTATCCCGTCATCCAGGTGCGCGATGTCCAGGCGAGCGCGAAATTCTATGTCGAGAATCTGCGCTTCAAGGCGGTGTTCGACAGCGACTGGTATGTGCATCTGCAATCGGAGGAGGACGAGAGCGTCAATCTCGCGATCCTGCAATTTGATCATGAAACCGTGCCGGAACCCATGCGCCAGCCGACCCAGGGCCTGATCCTCAATTTCGAGGTGGCCGATCCCGATGCCTGGTTTGACCGCGCTTCCAGGGCAGAGTTGCCGATCCTCAAACCGCTTTGCGACGAGGAATTTGGCCAGCGCCATTTCATCACGCAGGACCGGGACGGCATCCTGATCGACATCATCAAGCCGATCCCGCCCTCGGCCGAGCATGCCGCCGACTATAGCGATCCCGGCGCCGTCGCAGCCTGATCGAGACCCTCAGCCGCAACGAAAAACGCCCGGCCTTCCGCAGGCCGGGCGCCTCTCCCACGAGCTGAAGGTCCAGTTCATCCTTGCAGCTTGATATCTCCTACAGCTTGATTCCCAGACCGACACCGACAACCAGCGGATCGAGATTGATCCGGACACGCTGGGTTCCGGCAGCCGTCGTATTCAGACGTGCAGTCGTGTCGATATCGATATATTTGACATCCAGATTGAGGAAGACATTGTCGTTAAGCGGAATATCCACACCAACTTGCGCCGCCCAGCCGAAACTGTCGCTCAGCCGCACCGATGTCGGACCCACCGCCGCTTCGAGAGCATTGGTCGCATCCTCATTCCAGAATATCGTATAATTGATACCCGCACCAACATAGGGGCGAATCTTGCCTTCGGGCGCGAAATGATATTGCGCGGTCAGGGTTGGTGGCAACACCCAGGTCGAGGCGAGCCGGCCAATGCCGCCGGTGGTTCCGGTGACACCTGACGCACTATGCTTGGTCGTCGCGGCGATCAGTTCAAAACCGATATGATCGGTCGCCATATAGGTGATATCGACTTCCGGCATGAAGCTGTTGTCGACGCTCACTTCCTCTCCCGGGAATGCGGGGAGGATCGAACCACTGTCCTCATTCGGCATGACATTGATACCGCGAACACGCAGCAGGATATCGCCCTGTTCGGCGCTGGCCGGGACCGATGTCAAGGCCATGGCCGATACCGCGGCCAGGCTCAAAATTCTCGTTATGTTACGCATGGATCTCATCCTTTTCACTCTGTTTCGCGAGTGCGTTACAAAGCGAAAAGGGGCGGCGCATTGATCCAGCGCAACAAGAGTTTTGACCTATGTCAAAACGCAATCCGGTCGTGACAATCTAACGGAAGAGCGGTTCCCCGAAACTGCGCAGCTTCCGGCTGTGCAAGGTGCCGGCATCGGCCTCCTGTGCGAGCAGATCGATGGTGCGCATGCCGATCGCGAGATGCTGGCCGACCCGTTCCTGGTAAAAGGCGTCCGCCATGCCGGGCAGCTTGATCTCGCCGTGGAGCGGCTTGTCTGAGGCGCAGAGCAGAGTTCCGTAGGGCACGCGGTAGCGATAGCCGTTGGCGGCCACAGTCGCGGATTCCATGTCGATGGCGATCGCCCGCGACTGGTTGAGGCGTTTGGCAATCTGCTCGAAGCGCAGCTCCCAGTTGCGGTCTCCGGTGGTCACCACCGTGCCGGTGCGCAAATGCTGCTTGAGGTCGGCATGGTCGATACCGGTTTCTTCCTGCACCGCCCGGGTCAGCGCGAGCTGGACCTCAGCAATGGTCGGCAATGGGATCGACGGCGGCAGGACATCATCAAGGACATTGTCGTCGCGCAGATAGGCGTGAGCGAGCACGTAATCGCCCAGCCGCTGGGTCCGCCGCAGCGCCCCGCAATGACCGATCATCAGCCAGACATGGGGCCGGAGCACCGCGAGATGGTCGGTAATGGTTTTCGCGTTGGACGGTCCGACGCCCATATTGACCAGTGTCACGCCGGGCCGGCCATCCTTGCGCACCAGATGATAGGCCGGCATTTGCGGCGGCTTGGCAATCGGCGGGCAGGACGGTACACCATCGCTCCGGGTGATGCGGTTGCCGGGTTCGACCAGCATTTCTGCATCGCCGGTCGCAACTTCGGCAAGGCCATGTTCGATAAATTCGTCGACATAACGCTGATAGTTGGTGAACAGGATGAAGGGCTGAAAATGCTCGGGATCGGTCGCACAATAGTGGCGGATCCGGTGCAGCGAATAGTCGACCCTCTCGGCAGTAAACAGCGATAGTGCGGAATTGGAACCATCCCCGAAAATCTGACCGCCATCGACAATATCGTCATTGGTCGCGATCAGGTTGGGCGTGTGGAAATGATTGGGCAGCGCATCCTTGCGCTCGCGCTTGAGCCCGCCGCCGGCATTTTCGATGGCAAAGGCCAGCGGGATCGGCGTGTCGGACAGTCCAACGCGGATTTTGGCAGTGAATATGCGATTGATCCGGGCCAGCTGGTTGGTCAGATATTGCCGGTACAGGCCGGGCTGACTGATCGTCGTGCTGTAGCAGTTAATGTCGGAAATCCGGCCGGATGCGAGATTGCTGGTTTCGGTGGCCTGATCGGCGGGAATCTCGACCGATATCATCGGATAGACACCCTGCTCCGTGTCGCCTGCGTCGAGATCTCCCTCGGTATAGCGGCCGAAACGGGCCGTGATCATGTCTATTTGCTGCTGGTAAAGCTCTTCAAGTCGGGCAACAGCCTCTTCCGGGCTGTCAAAAAGCGCCAGGGTCTGGCGAGGTTCGTCAATTGTCATGTAGTCTCCGTTTACAGTTAAAGGCCTGTAACGGAAAATTCGCCAAAAGGGAAAAGCTAAGTTCTGGAGAGCCGGAGAAAACGCACGGCATCGAGATAGTCCGCCTGTTTCTTCTCGCGCTTTTGGGCCGCGATATCATCCCGCCCCCATTGCTGCTCCTGCCAGAGTTCTTCGAGGTTCGCCAAAGTCCAGAGCTTGTCCTGGTCAAAAGCCTCTTCGATCAGCGCCAGCACTATGATCAGGGACCCCGTCAGTCCGGTCAGGGCAAGCATGGCAGCCAGCGCAAAATCATCCTGAGCATGGACCGCTTCTGCCAGCCGTCGCTGCGTATTTTCCGGCTGTGACTGGTGCATGATCCCGTGGATCAGCACGAAGCTGACATCATAGCGTTGCCGCGCCCAGTCGAGCAGCGGATCCCATTCCTGCGCCTGACGCTCGAACAGCGCTGGCTGATTCTCGTCGCCGCGGAAATAGAGCATGTCACTGTCGGCAAATCCCGCGATGCGCGCCGCGATGCGCTCGCGTTCCTGCGCGACCTGATCCAGCGCGCCCTGGGCCAGTCCCAGGAGCGGCATTTGTGCGGGATCGATTTCTTCTTCCTGTCCGGCCCATTCATCGCAAATGGCTTTGGCGAGGTCCGCCGTGCGCAATTCCAACGCATGGCGCGCGGGCGTTTTGACTGGCCGTCCGTCGAGTTCGACCTGGAACCCTCCAGCTGTGACCGAAAACCCGACTTCCTTGTAGAACCGCTTCATCGCTCCGGGCGATCCTCCGGCCGCTTTCCGGCGAGAAATTCATCCCGCTCAGTGCTGAACATGCGGCGGATGACCACCGGCAGAATCACGAAGTCGACCAAACCGACAAAGGCGAGGACATAGCCAATCATCGGATCCAGATTGCCGACAAAACCGAACGCCATGGCCAGTCCGCCCACCAGCAGCACAAGGCCGAGCGACCGTACCGCGAACAGGACAGTTTGCATATTCGCCCGACGTTGCTGCCGGCTCTTGCGTTCCGCTGGTTTGGTCATGATTTGCTGTCTTCCTCAATCTGACTGATTCCGGCCGCCTCGGCCCGGGCGATCTCCTCTTCGGCCACCCTTGCCTTCACATACATGCGGATCATGACCAGCGGGATGACCAGCATCTGCACCAGTCCGATCACTGCGAGTATATAGCCAGCCACCGGTGGCACCGGCGGCAGACGGTCGAGCGAGATGGCAATACCCAGCATCAGGATCGCGACACCGAGCAGCCGGATGATGCTGATCGTGAAATGCAGCGCTTTCGCCTGCTTTTCCTTTTCCGGATCGGGAATATAGGCCGGTTCTTCCGGTGCAGAATCCTCCGGCTGCAGGTCTTTCTCGCTCATCGCAGCAAGGCCTCCTGCAATTCTTCCATGGTCGCCGCGACCAGTTCGGCACCCGCTGCGACGAGCTCATCAGCATTGTGATAGCCCCAGTCCACTCCCAGCGCCCGGACCCCCGCGTTGATCCCCATTTCCATGTCGAAGCTGGTATCCCCGATCATCACCGTGGTTTCCTTCAGCGAACCGGCCTCCGAAATGGCGAGATCGATCATCGCCGGATGCGGCTTGGACGGGTGACGGTCCGCTGTCTGTAACGTGACAAAGCGATCCTTTAAGCCATGATTTTCAAGTACATGATGCAGCC
>JBCBZY010000184.1:0-5714 GCA_039815115.1 Pseudomonadota bacterium
AGTAGATGTAGATGTCACGGATGCTGGCGCCAGACTGGTAATCGAGGCCTCCATAAACTGGGTGATAGGGTTCCATGCTCAGGCGGCCTGGAAGCCCTTCAGGCGGTCATTGATGATCTGGTCGGCATCGGCCATGATACCGTCGATCAGTTCCTTGCAGGTCGGGATATCGTTGATCAGACCTGCGACCATGCCGCAGCTCCACGCGCCCTTGTCCATGTCGCCTTCCATCATGATGCTCGGATAGACGCCGGCGACTTCTTCCATGATGTCCTGGAACTGGATGCTGTCGCCCAGTTCCTTTTCCTTGGCGAGCAGTTTTTCGACTGCGGCATTGTTGAGCACGCGCTCGGTATTGCGGAGCGGGCGCATGACAAGACGGGTGTCGAGCTCGCTCGCGGCGACGATTGCATCCTTCACATTCTGGTGCACCGGCGCTTCCTTGGTCGCGATGAAGCGCGTGCCCATATTCATGCCTTCCGCGCCCATCGCGAGGGAGGCGACGAGCGAGCGGGCATCGGCCTGACCGCCAGAGGAAACAAACGGAATGTCGAGCTCGTCGGCCGCGCGGGGCAGCAGGATCATGTTCGGGATATCGTCCTCGCCCGGGTGGCCGCCACATTCGAAACCGTCGACGGACACCGCGTCACAGCCAATTTTCTGGGCCTTGAGGGCGTGGCGCACGGCGGTGCATTTGTGGATCACCTTGATGCCGTTTTCCTTGAGCTTTGGCAGATATTGCTGCGGATTATTGCCCGCCGTTTCGACCGCCTTGATGCCGTTGGCAATGATCGCGTCGATATAGCCGGGATAGTCCGGCGCGGTGGTGATCGGCAGGAAGGTCAGGTTCACGCCAATCGGCTTGTCGGTCAGCTCCTTGGCCTTCTTGATCTCCTTGTCGAGATCTTCCGGCGTTTTCTGGGTCAGCCCGGTAATGATACCCAGCCCGCCAGCCTCGGATACGGCTGCGGCCAGCTCGGCAAATCCGACATAATGCATCCCGCCCTGGATGATCGGATGCTCGATGCCAAATAATTCGGTGATACGTGTTTTCATGAGATATGCTCCTCGCCTTTCGGGCTCTTTATGGACCGACTGGACGCTTGAAAGACCCGGCCGGGAATCAGTTTAATCGCGCGATTAACTAGCAATCCACTCGCCGGTTGTCACGCCTTTCCAGATTTGATCGGGTGACGCTACGGCAAGCTCTGCGCCCAGCAACTGCGACCAGTGATGTTCGTTACCCAGCGCATCGCGCCACGCCCATAGCCGCCGGGTATAGTGGTGCAGGTCATATTCCTGGGTATAGCCCATCGCGCCGTGCACCTGGTGAAAGGGGACAGTGACCGCTTCGACGCTGTGACCGATCTGGACCTTGGCAATGGCGGCCTCGTGCCAGGCGCGTTCCGAATCATCTGCATTCTGGGACAAAGCACTGGCGGCCTGGGTCGCCGCCATGGTCGCAGCGGCGCTTTCCGACGCGGCAACAGCCAGCTGATGCTGGATTGCCTGGAACTTTGACAGGGGCCGACCAAATTGTTCACGTTCGGAAACATGGGCAATGGAAAGGTTGAGCGCTGCTTCCATCGTGGAAGCCATCTGCACCGCCCTTACGGCCAGGATCAGAGCCTCGAAAGCGCGGCGCGTCAAATTGGTTTTTGCAGAGGCAATAGGTGCCTTTCCGGAAGGCTCAAAACGGGTAGCTCCATCGGGAGACAGGGAATCGACCGGAGCGTGACCCACTTCGGGATTGTCGAACAGGCTGATCGTTCCCGCGGTCTCGTCGAACAGCACGATCTGCTCTGCGTGCTTGCCAAACGGGATTTCTGTTCCCGAAAGCGCGAAACTGGCGCTGCCGCTTGCAGGCGCGAGACCGGCCTGATCGAGCATCCGGTTGGCGATCAGCGTTTCCGCAAACGGGACCGGAGAAGCCGCCTGGGCCGATGCCCAGATCGCGCCGAAAATCTCATCCGGCTCGGCTGCAAATCCGCCATTTTCCTCACTGACCCAGGCGAGGAGCAATCCGTTTTCCACCAGCGCGTCCCACAGCTCTTGCGGATAGATCCCGGCTTCCGCCGCATGCGGGACTTCGCGGCCGCACAGGTCGGTAAATATCTTCGTCGCGGTTTCCGCGACCATGCCTTCGGTATTGATCATGCGCCGCTCCTATCTCAGGCCCAGCTGGCGGGCAGTGATCCCGCGCATGACTTCGGTTGTGCCGCCACGCAGTGTGTTAGGCGGTGATCGCAAGACGCCGATATTGATGATCCGCCGCATCTCGTCGCTCCATTCTTCGGCCGGCAAATCGTTGAGCATCGCGCGCACCTGCTGGGTGAGGTCATTTTCCAGTCGGTTACCGAGGTCCTTGACCAGCGCGGCTTCGGTTTCCGGCGAGACGCCCTGGTGGAGCAGATTGGCGATGCCCCAGGACATGCCCTTCAGCGTTCTGAGGTTGGCGATCAGTTTGCCCAGCCGTGCCTGACTGTCGGAACCGAGCTTGCCTTGCAGCTGATACAGGGCAGTTTCAAGCGTGATGTAGCTCGACAGGAATCGCTCCGGACCGGAGCGTTCCATCGCCAGCTCTCCGGTGACCTGTTTCCAGCCGCCACCTTCGTCGCCGAGCAAACAGTCATCCGGGACAACCACGTCTTCAAACCAGACTTCGTTAAAATGCGCGTCACCGGACAGATCGGTGATCGGCTTGATCGTCACGCCGGGCAGACTGAGGTCGATCATGATCTGTGACAGCCCGACATGGCGGTTGCGGCCATCGGCGGGCGACGTGCGGAGCAGCGCGACCATATAATGCGACATGTGGGCGCCTGAGGACCAGATTTTCTGGCCGTTGATCTTCCAGCCATCCGCGACTTTCTCCGCCCGGGTCTTCACGTTGGCAAGATCGGACCCGGCCCCTGGCTCGCTCAGTCCGATCGCGAAATAGCATTCGCCGGCGGCGATGCGCGGCAGGATATCGCGTTTCTGTTCCTCGGTGCCATGTTCCAGCAGCATCGGCGCATGCTGGCGATCGGCAATCCAGTGCGCACCCACCGGAGCGCCCGCGCGCAAGGTTTCCTCGGTCACGATATAGCGCTCGAGCGCCGACTTGCCCTGCCCGCCATATTGGGTTGACCAGGTCAGGCCGATCCAGCCGCGCTGGCCCATTTTCTTCGAAAATTCTGGATCAGCCGAGGCCATCCAGCATTCCGGTTCCGGTCGGAAATTCCCGGCTTCCCGTTCTTCGCGCAGAAACGCCTGCAACTCGCTGCGCAGGTCTTCCAGTGCGGGGTCTGGCTGTACTACAGGAAAATTGAAACGCTGCATCAATTCAGGTCTTTCTTGCCGGGGGCTGGTGGCTGCTCATGGTGTTACAATATCGAATTGCGGATCAACCGGATCAAGCGCACCAAACATCTGGGCCATCAGGATCACATTGCCGAGCACCTGCATTTCGCCCGATACGATCAGATCCGAGGCCTGGACTTCCTGCATCAGCATGCGGGTGAAATTGCTACGGCTGACCGTGACTTGTGTGGACGACAGCTCGCGGGTTCCGTCGCGCGGGAACATCACGCTGCTGCCCAAATCCACGCTGACCGCTTCGTTACGACCGGGAAAGGTAAACTGGATGACCCCACCGACACCGCGCATTTTTGCCGGATTGAACCGGGCGGCCATGGCATCGAACAAATCAATCGCCGGGATCGAGTTGAGCACCCGTGCATTGGTGGTTGCCACAGCTTCGCCGCGCAGATTGCCTTCGCGCAATTCCTTGGCGCCGGTCAGATAGATATTGCGCCAGGTTCCGGCTTCGGCCTGAAAGCCCAGCTGCTCATAGGTCGAAGCCAGCCATTGCTTCGCGACCACATCCCCCGGATTGGCGAAAACGAGATGATTGAACACTGTCGCCGCCCAGCGGAAATCGCCGGAATTGAAGGCGGTCTGTCCGACGTTGAGCGCCTTGACCGGCCCGCCCATCGCCTGGACATATTTGCGCGATTCTTCGGCCGGAGGCAGCTGATGATAATTTGCCGGCACGCCGTCCCACCAGCCGAAATAGCGCTGGTAGACGGCTTTGCTGTTATGATTGAACGTGCCGTAATAGCCGCGCACGCCGAAATCGGTGGCGGCGAAATCGGGTTCGCCGATATTTTCCGCAATCTCGTGTATTGTGGCGCCCTGATTGGCCTGGCGCAGGGTCTGATCATGGACATAGCGATAGAGGTTGCGCTGGTTTTTCAGCGCCACTTCAACATTTTCAACGCCCCATGTCGGCCAGTGATGCGAGGACAGCAGCACGTCGGACTTGTCGCCATAGCGAGCGAGCATGTCGTCAATGACTTTGCTCCATTTGAGCGTGTCCCGGACCAGGGCTCCGCGCGGCGTCAGGACGTTGTGAAAATTGCGGGTCACGACTTCCGCAGTGTGCAAGGCCTTGAAGGACGGCAGATAAAATACCAGTTCCGCCGGCGCCTCGGTTTCGCCTGCATCCATGAACTCGAACGGGATGCCATCAATTTCGACGGTCTCCCCTTCCTTGGAAATGGTTCGTGTGGGCGGGTATAGAGAAAGATCGCCGGTCGAGAGGAACTGACCAAGACCGGTTCCGACATGGCCGGTGGCACCAGCTGGCAAATTGGTGCCGAACTGAAACTGCACGCGCCGGTTCATGGCAGTGCCGGCCAGCACATTCTCGCCAATTGATTCGCGCAGGAATCCATAAGGCGCAATGATCGGGACATTGCGCATGCGCTGGTCGGCCGCGTCCAGAACACCGCTAACACCCCCAAAATGGTCGCCATGACTATGAGTGAAGATCACCGCCTGGACCGGCCGCTCGCCCAGGGTTGCATTGGCCAGCGCGAGGCCAGCCCGCGCCGGGGCCGGTGTGGTGAGCGGGTCCACCACAATCCATCCGGTCGTGCCTCTGATCAGAGTCATCTGGGCAAGGTCATAACCGCGTATCTGGTAGATGCCGTTGGTCACTTCAAACAGGCCGTGGATGCTATTAAGCTTGCTTTGCCGCCAGAGCGACGGATTGACTGTGTCCGGAGCGGCGTCTTTGACGAAATCAAACTGCCCGACTTCCCAGGCGACGCTGCCGTCCTCGTTGAGAATCTGCGGCTCCTCGATTTTCGCGAGGAAGCCGCGATTGGCATTGTCAAAATCCCGCTGGTTATCAATCGGCAGCCGGGCGGCTACTTCGGCATTGGCGGCCCGGGTGGCCGGCATCGCGATGCCGGCCGGTGGTTGATAGCCGGAAGCGGCAGGGGCAGGGGCAGCTGGTGCGGGCAGAGTTGTGGGCTGACTGGTTGATGCCGGCTGTGCAGCCGCAACGTCACTGGCCGGAATCTCGATCGCCTCGGGACCGGTTGCGGCCACTGGAGCGGCCTGTTCCTGGGCAGCACCCAGCATCAGCGGCGTAACGGCCAGCAGTGCAGCTGTTGATATCATTCTGGCATGGAGCAGTCGGTTCGTCATGTTCATTTCCCCCTGAACACCGGTTTGCGTTTTTCCAGGATCGCATCAATCGCTTCCTGATGATCGTCAAGTTGTTGCAATACACCCTGGAAAAGAGCGGCCTGGTCCAGGTTTTCCTTCAAGGTCACGCTTTGCGCTGTGCGGACCAGTTCCTTGGTCTTGCGGATCGCCAGCGGCGGCAAGGCGACCACCATGTCCGCCAGTTCGCGGGCCCGTTCCAGCAGTTTGTCATTGGG
>JBCBZY010000141.1:0-7082 GCA_039815115.1 Pseudomonadota bacterium
CTTCAGATCAAAGTCGGGATTCACACGAATGGCGAGCACCGGCCTTTGCCCACATTCGTCGCCAATCCGCAGGGCCCGGTCGCATTCCGTCGGCGATTCCAGATTGATCGTAACGCCCGCCATTATGGCGGCGCGGAGCTCTTCATCCCGTTTGCCAGGTCCGGCGAAACTGATATGATTGGCTCCTGCGGCCAGCGCCATCACCAGTTCCCCGCCCGATGCGATATCGATACCATCAACCGCAGAAACCATATGCTGCAGAAGTGGTGCGAAGGGATTGGCCTTCATCGCATAGTGAATGTGTAGCTGATCGGGCATCACCTGACGGAGCGCCGCCATGCGCTGATCTAGCAGCGATCGGGAATAAACGAACACAGGTGAGCCCTGCTCTGCGATGATTTCCGAAGCTTTTCGGCCACCCACCGACAATTCACCATCCTGGGCTTCATAACCGCTGGGAATAGGGCCGACCGGCTTAATCTTCGTCATGTCCAAGCCCCTTCCTTCAAGGCATTGCGGTCAATCTTCCCGTTCGGGTTTTTGGGGAATTCTTTCAACCAGACAATATCTTGCGGGTACATAAAATTCGGTAAATTCCGCTTCAACCAGGTTTCGAGATCTTCTTTGGTTCCAGCAGAATCTGCTTCCGTCACAGCCCTGACAAACAGCCGGATAGCATGGCCAAGCCGCTCATCCGGGACACCCATTGCGGCCGCCTCGGCTACGAGGCCGGAAGACAGTGCCACTTCCTCGATTTCCGATGGACTGATGCGATTGCCGCTGCTCTTGATCATGCTGTCAGTCCGGCCCACGAAATAGAGTAACCCGTCAGGTCTCCGTTTTACGGTATCCCCCGACCAGACCGCCATTCCGCCATATCGGGACGCTTCAGGCGCCGGCTTGTATCGCTCCGCGGTCCGTTCCGGATCCTGCCAATAGCCTTGTCCGACGAGCGGGCCGGCATGGACCAGTTCGCCTTCTTCATTCGGCTTTGCGATATGTCCGTCATCGTTAATGACCATAATCTCGGCGTGCGGGATAGCTTTGCCCATGCTGGTCGGATTTTCATCAATCAAATCCGGGTCAAGAAAAGTCGAGCGAAACGCTTCGGTCAACCCATACATGGCGTAAATATCTGTTTTGGAACTAAATATCTTGCGCAACTGTTTGACCAGCGATGACGTCAAGGCGCCACCGCTGTTGGTCAGACGGCGCATGGAGTCCACCGCCTCGGGCGGCCATTCCTGCTCGACCAGCTGTACCCACAGCGGCGGAACGGCCGCCAATGTGGTGATCTTCTCGCGAATGCAGGCCTTTATGACATCCCGCGGAGTGAGATAATCCAGAGGAACGGCGCAACCGCCCGCCATCCAGGTGGAAAGCAACTGGTTTTGCCCATAGTCAAAGCTGAGCGGAAGCACGCACAGGGTACGATCCCTGTCCGCCAGTTTCAGATATTCAGCCACACTCACCGCCCCAATACTGAGATTGGCGTGACTGAGCATCACACCTTTTGGGCGACCGGTGGAACCGCTGGTGTAAAGCAGGGACGCGAGCCTATCGGTCTCAAAATCCTCACGACTGGGTGGAAGCGGATCAGATAGGGCGTGTGCGGCCTGTTCCACCTGCTGGTCGCTCAAAACGCTACAGTCTCCACCCGGGGGCTCTTTTTCCAGAGACTTCACCCGCGGCGTGTTTGTAATGAGCAGCCGTGCGCCGCTATCGCGGATAATGTGTCCAACCTGTCCAGGTTTGAGCAGGGCATTGACCGGGACATAGACCATTTCCGCGCGGGCGACTGCCAGTGGCAGCAAACAGGCCAGCTCGGTTTTCGGGAGCCAGCTGGCCACCCGGTCGCCTTTCGCCAGATTTTGTTGCTCCAGCCACCGGGAGATCTGGCCCACACGATGATTTAACATCTTGTAGTTAAGGGTTCCGGCACGCGTCGTCAGTGCGGCTGATTCCGGATCGCCCGCTATGGCGAGACGGTCGAGTGCAAAGGCGGGGATATCCGTTTGAGGTTTCAACTGTCTGAGCCTATGGGAAAAGAGCAATTTTGTGACAAGCACGACGATAGCAATGAACAGTGAATATCACGACAATTTTCAGTCGGCGCAAGCTGTAGCAGGCAAAAAGCTTGACCGTTCGGTCCAGAAATCGCTTTTTGATCGCCTCGATTGGGTGAGCAATCTCCACAAATATTGCGTTTCCGAGCATCAGCCGGTCATATTTCGCAGTTCTGACCAGGAATCCGAAGCCTGGATGTATCTCATGAAAACCGGCGTCGGTCGGTTTGAGGGGCTCGCAAACTGGTATAATTTCACCTTTCGTCCAGTATTTACGGGTGACTTTGATGAAGTCACCAAATTGGCGCTTTTGGCAAAAATCGCAGCGGAGGTAAGGCGTTCGGGGCACCAGATCACACTTTCGCCGATGCCGGAAGAGGACCAGTCCACCAGCCTGACACAAAGAGCTTTTGAACAGGCCGGCTGGATAGCCTTCCGTTCCAAGGCAGATGATAATCATATCCTGTCGGTCAAGGGTCGGACCTTTGACCAATACTGGGCCGAACGCCCCGGTCAGTTGCGCAATACGGTCCGCCGGAAAGCCAAGAAAAACCTCGTTTCAACGCGTATCGAAACCCGTTTTTCGGATGAGCACTGGAAGGATTATCTTCACGTCTATGCCAATAGCTGGAAGCCCGAGGAAGGCAGTCCGGATTTCCTGAAGACTCTCGCAATGCAGGAGTCGGATGCCGGCTGTCTGCGTCTGGGACTGGCCTATATTGACGGTCAACCAGTCGCGGCACAATTCTGGACGGTGGAGAATGGCGAAGCGTTGATCCACAAGCTGGCACATCTGGAAGACGCGACAAAATCCTCACCGGGGACATTGCTGACCGCCGCGATCTTCCAGCATGTCATTGATATTGATCATGTGGACCTGGTGGACTTTGGCACCGGAAATGACCCCTATAAGCGGGACTGGATGGACTCCGTACGTACGCGATATCGGCTGGAAATGTACTGGCCCAACAATCCCATGTCCTGGTTTCCCATTTTGAAGCATTATCTCTCGGGCCTTGTCGGACGGCGCACTTCGCATTAGGGAAGCGCGATTGACCGGGAATCGGGGGTTGTTGATGTCGGAAAATGTGGATCTGTCACCGGAAGCTGCGGTCCGTTCTGTCATGCAGGATATCCTCGGACTCAGCGAAGAACAGGTTAACGGGTTTACTTCTGAAACCGAGCTTTTCGGGGCGTTGCCGGAACTCGACAGCATGGCCGTCGCGGGACTCCTGACCGAACTGGAAGACATTCTCGACATCATGATCGAGGATGATGAGGTTGACGGGGAGCTGTTCGAGACATTTGGCAACCTGGTCGCCTTTGCCGAAATGAAAGTTGCTGAGTGAGCTCCACACTCGAATTTTCGAGTTTTCCCTTTCGTGACCACGAAGAATTCTGCCTTGTTGCAGGGGAAGACTGCGAGGTTCAGCTACTCCTGATCCCGCCTCTGTTTGACGAGATGAACCGCATGCGGCAGATGCTCGTGGACGTGATGAGAAGGCTGGAAAAGTGCGGTATCGGAAGCATTCTGCCAGACCTTCCCGGGACAAATGAAAGCCTTTTGCCCAGAGATCACGCCACTTTGTCGATCTGGCAAGAATCCTTGCAGAGCTGCCAAAAGTCGCTGGGAAACATAAACTTCATTGCGAGTTTTCGGGGTGGATGCCTGATTGATGGCATTGCGCCGGAACTGCCCCACTGGCGCTTGTCGCCCGTCGATGGACAACGGCTGTTACGGGCGATGATGCGCACCCTCATTGCGTCTAACAAGGAAGCTGGCAAAATATCTTCCATTTCAAACCTGACCCAACAGGCTGCGAGTGAAACGCTGAACCTTGCGGGTAACGCCGTCAATCCTGACATGTTCTCGGAGTTGCAGGCTGCACAACCGGTCGATCTTGCAAATGTGCGTCTGGTGCGCCTGAAATCCGATCCCAAGCCGGCGGAGAGCCAGATTGCTGGATCGGCGCTGTGGCTCAGGGCCGAACCGGAGTCTGATTCCGAGCTGGCGGAAGCCATTTCAAAAGACATTGGCGAATGGATCCGGTCATGAGCCGCTCCATGCACAGCATCAACTGCCAGGGCGAAATATTGGCAGCAACCTTGGACGACGCCCCCGGGACAACCGGCTTGCTGATCGTCAGCGGCGGCAATGAAATCCGGTCCGGCGCACATGGCGGCATGGCGGAACTTTCTCAAAAGATATCCTCGCAGGGACACCCCGTCCTGCGTTTTGACCGCCGGGGTATCGGCGACAGCACAGGCGTTAATGAGGGATTTCTGGGATCCCGGGATGATATTGCAGCCGCCACAGGATGTTTTCGCCAGAATTGCCCGCAGGTCGATAAAATGGTTGCGTTTGGCAATTGTGACGCAGCAACGGCTTTGGCGCTGCATCAGCCTGAACTGAGCTTTGACGCGCTGTGTATTGCCAATCCCTGGACGATCGAACAGAACAACAAGGAACAGGATGCACCCTCGGAACCATCCGCAGCCGCTATTCGTACCCGCTATTGGGAAAGGCTGAAAAATCCGCGCACATATACCGATCTGATCAGCGGTCAGATTAACCTCGCAAAGCTTCTTAAAGGACTGAAAAAAGCAGCTGTAAAAGAGGGGAATTCAAAGCTGGCTCTTGACCTTCGTGATGCACTGAAAAACCTTGAAATCCCGTGCGATCTCCTGATCGCAAAGAGGGATACCACCGCTCTGGCATTCATGGCTGGCTGGAAAAGCGTCGACTATGCCGATATCAGGGAAAAATCCGGCCTTGCCCTGCATACCATCGATACGGCTTCACATGGTTTTGCCGACAGCGAGTCCAAGGTATGGCTCGAAAATCGACTGTTGCACTCGATCTCCCGGCTATAGATTACCCGCCGGCTATTCGGCGGCCATCAGCGCAAATTCCTCTTCCGCCAGGAACCGTTCCGCATCCAGCGCCGCCATGCATCCGGTCCCGGCGGCCGTCACGGCCTGCCGATAGACATGATCCATCACGTCACCACAGGCAAACAGTCCGGGAATCTCGGTTTTGGGTGTGCCCGGCTCGACTTCGATATAGCCGCCGTCAATCAGGTCCAGATGGTCCTTGAATATCTCGGTGGCCGGCGCGTGTCCGATCGCTACGAAAGCGCCATCTGCGGCTATATGGGACTTGTCGCCGGTCTGGGTATCGACCAGATCAACACCCACCAGCCCTTCCGGATCGCCTCCGCTAACAAATTTCTCGACTGTCTTGTTCCACAACACGCTGATTTTCGGGTTGGAGAGCAGCCTGTCCTGCAGGATTTTCTCAGCCCGGAGACTGTCCCGCCGGTGGATCAGTGTGACATCGTCGCTGTGATTGGTCATATACAGGGCTTCTTCCACGGCAGTGTTCCCGCCGCCGATGACGACAACTTTCTTCCCGCGATAGAAAAAGCCGTCACAGGTCGCACAAGCGGAAACGCCCTTGCCGCCCAGTTCTTCTTCACCCGGAGCACCCAGCCATTTTGCTTGCGCGCCAGTAGCAATCACCAGTGTATCGCCCTCATAAACATCGCCGCCATCGCCAATCAGGCGAAACGGGCGTTTCGAGAAATCCACATCGACAATCGTATCGAATATCGTCCGCGTTCCGACTTTCTCGGCCTGTGCCTGCATTTCTTCCATCAGCCACGGCCCCTGGATAACATCGCGATATCCCGGATAATTTTCCACATCGGTGGTGATTGTCAGTTGGCCACCCGGTTGCAGACCCTGGACAACAATCGGTTCCAGACCGGCACGCGCGCCATAAATAGCCGCAGACAAGCCAGCGGGACCGGATCCCATGATCAACATTTTGGTGCGATGTGTTTCAGCCATTTGCTTTTCCGTTCTGTTCTGCAGCGAATCTGTCTGTTGTCAGAGAGATATCACATAAGGGGTCAAGCAGGAGGCAACAAGGACCTCGTCGCGCAAGAATAGGTTTGCAGTACAAAAGCTGAATTACTGGTAGCGGAGGAGGGACTCGAACCCCCGACACATGGATTATGATTCCACTGCAATCTGGCTATTCTCTGGGGTTTCAGGCTATCGTGTTGCATCTATGTTGCAACAAGAGCCGCTCCGGTCATTTCAATACCGTGCAAATTTGCACCCTTAATCTGGTTTCAGCCCACAAATATTCTGGCTTGAACAGCGCCAGATAGGCCAATTGGCCCACGTAGCCAATAAGTGGATTATCAGGAAAACAGCGCTCGTTCAGCTTCACTGGCAATGGCAGCGTCTTTCGCCTTGTCGCTAATCAGGTGGCCATATGTGTCCAAGGTGATTTGGATGCTCTCATGGCCCATCCATGTTTGCAGGCGCTTGAGGTCAATGTTCTGGTCAATCCAGCCGCTGGCAGCTGCATGGCGCAGGGCGTGGAAACCATATTTCCCGTTCACCATCGGATTGCCGTCAGCGTCCCTTTTGGGCTTGCCACCTTTGCCCGTGACAGGCCGCGTGATGCCCGCTCTGATCTGGATTGGGAAAAACACCCGGCGCAACAGGTTCTGATAGCCAAAAGGCGTTCCAGCACCGCTTGGAAACACCAGATCCAGCGTTGACGGCGGACAGGCCAGTTTCCAGCGCCTCAAGGCAGTCACAACGACATCAGGCAGTGGAATGGTGCGATAGCCCGCATCCGACTTTGGAGGCCCTATCTGGCACCACTGGTCAGCGCGTTGACTGACTCTCAATTCATTCGCTGACAGGTCCACGTCTCGCCAAGGCAAGCCCCGAAATTCGGAGGCCCGGATACCAGTGAAAATGAAGGTCAGGATTAACGCCAGCTCGCCATCCTGACAGACTTTGATCATGGCTCGCAATTCCGAACGCTCCGGGATAACCACGCGAGCCGTCCGGCCTTTCTTTTTCCCGGTGTTGACACCCTTGGCTACATTTTGGGCAACCAGTCCCCGGCGCATCGCTTCATTGATGATCGATGACAGCGCCTGAACGGCCTTTTTCGTCATCGCGTGGGACCGGGTTTTCAGCAAATCATCC
>JBCBZY010000330.1:0-3080 GCA_039815115.1 Pseudomonadota bacterium
GGGGCAGATATTGCAGTTGCAGTTACCGTCCGCACCGGGCGCGCCGATGAAATTCTTTTCCGGCACCGCTTTTTCCATTTGGTGGATGATATGCGGTTCGGTCGCGATAATGATTGATTCGCCCTCAAATTCCTTGGCATATTTCAGGATCGCGCTGGTCGATCCGACCATGTCTGCATGATCCAATATGTAAGCCGGACATTCGGGATGTGCCGCCACCGGCGCATCGGGATGCTGGGTCTGCAGCTTGAGAAGTTCCGTCTCGCTAAACGCCTCATGGACAATGCAGACACCGGGCCATAATAGCATGTCGCGGCCGGTTTTCTTGGCAATATAGCCGCCCAGATGCTTGTCCGGGCCAAAGATGATCTTCTGATCCTTGGGGATTTGCGAGAGAATATGTTCGGCGGACGAGCTGGTCACAATGATATCGGACAGCGCCTTCACCTCTGCCGAGCAGTTAATATAGGTCAGCGCGATATGGTCGGGATGTTCATCGCGAAACGCCTTGAATTTATCCGGCGGACAGCTGTCTTCCAGACTGCAACCCGCGTCCATGTCGGGCAGCACAACAGTCTTCTCCGGCGACAGGATTTTTGCTGTTTCAGCCATGAATTTCACGCCGCAAAAGGCGATGACATCGGCATCGGTTTCCGCAGCCTTGCGGGAAAGCTCCAGACTGTCACCGACAAAATCGGCAATGTCCTGAATTTCCGGTTTCTGGTAATAATGCGCCAGGATTATCGCGTTGCGCTCTTTGCGCAGACGGTGGATTTCCTCGATCACATCTACTCCGGCCAAGCTGCCGCCAATTCCGCCACGTGCGTCCATTGTCTTTTCCTTCACTTGCTGCGCTCAGGCTGAGCCTGTCGAAGCCTTTTATGCCGCAACACCCTTCGACAAGCTCAGGGTGAGCGCCTGTTACTGATTCCCAGATAGTTTAGAACAAGTTAGCGTCTAATGGAAATCAATCATCGATGCGGAATTTCATGATCCGTGCTGTCACGGCCTGATCCGCGCCCATTCCCCCTATGATATAGTGATCATTACCCGACTTTACGAGGGCGCGATGATCCATGCTGGGTTCGGCCAGTTTGCCCAGCTCGGTCCATTGGTCCGCTTTCAGATCATAACCAAAGACCCGGTCTGTCGGCTTTGCAGGAACGCCATCATAGCCGATGCCATCATAATTATAGGGGTTGTCGCCACCTCCGGCAAACAGGATCAAACCGCGATCATTATCGCCCATGGCCGCCATCCGATATTGTGGTCCGCCCGGATGGGCATCAATCGCACGCCAGGTAATCCGCTTCGGGTCACCCGGATCGATATCGCCGCGCCAGGCAAAGGGGGCAGCGGCAAATTTGCGCTTGCCGTCGACTAGTCCGGCAACGGCCACACCATCGGTGATGATCATGCTGTGATTGGCTATTCCGCCCGCATGGCCGAATACCGGTTTGCCGGGAAATTCCGTTGCCATGCTCCACGTATCAAATTGCGTGTCATAGAGCTGGACGAGACTAACATTGCCCTCATCATGCCAGCCAGACACGAGATAGATGTAGCGCCCGCGATAGGGCAGCGCGACCATATCATCGACCGGCGTCGGCATATCGGCAAGGCGCGTGTAAGTGTTGGATTGGGGGTCAAAAGCGAAGACTTCAGGGGTCGAGACTTCGTCGCCATTTTCGGCCACGGTATAGCCACCGAAGAGGTAGATCTTACCCGCCACCGTAACGGCAGAACTAGCAAGACGTCCTTCTTCCACCGGCACTGACGCAATTTCTTCGCAATCCTTGATGCTGATGATACAGGCGAAAGCGGCATTGCTGGTATCTTTCCAGCTCTTTCCAGATTTCAGGCCGTTGAAGCTGTAAAGCGTCGGGCCATCCGGTCCCTCGGCTGCCGCCACAGCATTATTGCTGATCGGGATCGGCAGCGCAAATTCAGCCGTCGACGAAACGGGTGCAGATGCAGACTGTTCCGTAGCTCCTTGTCCGCAGGCGCTGACAACCATCGCTATGCCCACAGCAATCGCCTTGCTCCGAAATCTCATCACTCCGCTCCCTGCTTTTCCTTGTCCGCCAACACGTCCTTAATCGACCGCGAGACGTCCCAGCGATCTTGATTAGCCGCTCCGCGCTCAAACGCAAAAAACGCATCCACTTTGGCATCCAGTCCGGCCGCACGCAGCGGCAAGACAAAGCTGCTTTCGACCGCTCGCCTCGCTGCATCCCGTGCCAGCCGCATCTGCAACGGGTTTTGCGCCTGTTTGGCCAGTTCAGCCACACCCTTTTTCCGATTGGCCTGATCCAGCGTCTTCTCGGCATCGGTCAATGCCATCAATATCCCGCCATCATCATAGCTTTGTATCCGGTCTATCTGCACCTCTGGCCGGGCAATTTCGATTGGCGGTATTTCCACGGACAATGTCTTGCTCGCCTCATCCCAGCGGACCTTGTCGCCATCCAACTTGGCGAGATCAACCTCATAGCGCACCGATCCCGGCATGATTAGTGTCTTGCGGGCTGAAAGCCCCATGCGGCTTACCGAGGTCGTTACCGTTGCGTTGTAGCTGGCGGAAAAGACTGTCAGCCGGTTCTGTTCGCGCAATCCGTCGAGACTGGCGCTGGCAATCGATACCGGATCGGGTGTGAAGCCGCTTTCAAACTTGGAAAGCAACAGCCAGGACAGGGTGCCGAGGATCACCAACACACCTGCCATGACCGCCAAAGGAATGGCGAAGCGTCGTTTCATGCCAACATTTTCCAGAGTTCGCCATCGACGGCTACAATCTCGCGGTTCTGCAGGTCGATCAGATGCGCACGCACGGATTGACCGGCCGCACCTTTCAGGCGGGGATCAAGCCCCTTGTACATTTGCGTCACCATATCGGGAATGACCGATGGACCGCTTTCGAGTATTTTGAGTATCTGACGCTCGCGCTGTTTGCGGTGCCCCATCATGCCGCGTACCAATTGCCGTGGTTTATCGACCTTTTTGCCGTGGGCGGGATAATAGACCTTGTCCTCGCGCTCATAGAGCTTTTGCAGGCTGGCCATATAGTCCGCCATGTCACC
>JBCBZY010000096.1:0-9031 GCA_039815115.1 Pseudomonadota bacterium
AAGAAGAGGTGAACAAGCACCCTGGTCTGCGCATTGAACTGAAATATTTTGAAGGCGAGCCGGCTATCCGCCACGTGGCCCGCGTTTCAAAACCTGGTCGTCGTATCTACAGTGGTTCAAGTGAACTGCCGACTGTACGCAATGGCCTGGGCATCACAATCGTATCCACGCCGAAAGGTGTTCTGTCCGACGCGGAAGCGCGCCAGCAGAATGTCGGCGGCGAAGTACTGGCAGAGGTATTCTAGTCATGTCCCGTATCGGAAAAAAAGCAGTAGCCATTCCTGACGGCGTTACCGCCAGCATGGAAGACGGGCTGGTCAAGGTCAAAGGACCCAAGGGCGAACTCTCCACTCCGATGGTGGACGACCTGTCCTATGAACTGGGCGACGGTGGGCTGATGGTCACGCCGGCGAACAAGTCGAAGCGTGCACGCGCCTATTGGGGCATGCAGCGGACGCTGGTGCAGAACCTCATCGACGGCGTTACCGAAGGCTTTTCCAAAGTGCTGGAAATCAACGGTGTCGGTTATCGTGCAGCGGTGAAGGGCAAGATCCTCAATCTGCAGCTCGGTTACAGCCATGATGTCGATTTCGACATTCCGGAAGGCATCACGATCAAGACCCCTGACCAGACCACGGTTGAAATCAGCGGGATCGACAAGCAGCAGGTTGGCCAGGTAGCCGCAGAAATCCGGCGCTGGCGCAAACCCGAGCCTTACAAGGGCAAGGGCATCAAATATCGCGGAGAATATATTTTCCGCAAAGAAGGGAAGAAGAAATAAGCCATGGCGAATATTTCTCAATTCAAACGGCGCCAGCAACGCGTTCGCAGCAAATTGCGGAAGCGCGGGCTCACAAAGCCTCGTTTGTCCGTTCATCGTACAAGTCGGCACATGTATGCGCAGATTATTGACGATGCAGCTGGCACAACCGTGGCCGCAGCGTCGACACTCGACAAGTCTTCCAAGGTCAAGACCGGTGCGGACAGCGCCGCGGCGGCCGATGTCGGCAAGCGGGTTGCGGAAGCAGCCAAGAAAGCTGGCGTAAAGGAAGTAATTTTTGACCGTGGCGGTTTCCTGTTTCACGGACGTGTGAAGGCTCTGGCCGACGCAGCACGTGAAGGCGGATTGGAGTTTTAAGATGGCTGACGAAAACAAACCGGCAGAAGGCGCCGAAGCAACAGCTGCACCGGCGGAAGCCGCTCCGGCAACGGATGCTGCACCAAAGCAGGATCGCCCCAACGAGCGTCAGGGTCGCGGTGGAAACCGTGGCGGACGTGGTGGTCGTGACGGTGGACGCGGTCGTGGCCGTGGTCGCGGACGTGATCAGGATCAGGGCGAAGAGCTGATCGAAAAGCTGGTCCATATCAACCGTGTTTCCAAGACCGTAAAGGGCGGTAAGCGCTTCGGTTTTGCAGCACTGGTTGTGGTTGGCGACGGCAAGGGCCGTGCCGGCTTCGGCAAGGGCAAGGCCCGCGAGGTTCCGGAAGCCATTACCAAGGCAACCGCTGCTGCGAAAAAGAAAATGGTTCGTGTGCCTCTGCGCGAGGGTCGTACCTTGCACCATGACGGCACCGGCCGGTTTGGTGCGGGCAATGTGACCGTGCGTTCAGCGCCTCCGGGAACCGGCATCATTGCCGGCGGTCCGATGCGTGCCGTGTTCGAAAGCCTCGGCGTATCCGATGTGGTGACCAAGTCCAACGGTACGGCCAATCCCTATAACATGGTCCGGGCGACATTTGTCGCTCTGACCGATCAGAGCAGCCCGAAAGCGGTTTCTCAGCGTCGCGGCAAGAAAGTCGCCGACCTGCTGGGTCGCGGTGGTGCTTCGGAAGCGGAAGCCCAGGCCGACGCTGCAGCCGTAACGGAGTAATTCATCATGGCGAAAATCAAAGTCAAACAGATCGGTTCGCCGATCCGTCGCCCGGAAGGCCAGCGCAAGACGCTGATCGGCCTGGGCCTGAACAAGATGCACCGGGTTTCCGAACTGGAAGACACGCCGGAAATTAGCGGCATGATCCGCAAGGTGCATCATCTGGTAGAGGTTGTTGAAGGCTAGATGCCAATATTTCGTTGCCTGATCTTGGGAGAGAATTTTCCCACGGTCGATGACGATGGTGAGCGCGAGTTAATAGGTTTTTATACCTGCAGGTATGTTGAGTCGGCAGGCAAGGAAGAAGCAGAAATTCAGGCTTTATCAGACCTTCGGCAGAATGAATGGTTGCAAAGTTTGAAGGATCTTGTGGATCCCGAGGAACCTAAAACAAGAGTGCATTTTGAGGAAATTGTAGAAGTTGAAAGTATCGGTGTTGACGGAACTGGATTTACATTTTTTCCGATGAACGAAAGCAGTGCGAATTAAAGCGAGAGCGAGTACAAACATGAAACTGAACGAACTCAAAGATAATGACGGCGCGCGCAAATTGCGTACCCGTGTTGGCCGCGGCATAGGTTCCGGCAAGGGCAAGACCGGCGGACGTGGCATGAAAGGCCAGAAGTCCCGCTCCGGTGTCTCCATCAACGGTTTTGAAGGCGGCCAGATGCCCCTTCACATGCGTCTGCCGAAACGCGGGTTCAACAACCCGTTTGGCAAGGATCATGCAGTTGTGAACCTGGGCATGATCCAGAAGTTCATCGACGAAAAACGGCTCGCCAACAAGGGCACGCTGGATCACGCGGCATTGCAGGCTGCTGGCCTGGCGCGTGGTGGCAAGGACGGTGTTCGTCTGCTGGCAAAAGGTGAATTGAAGGCGAAAATCAGCATCGCAGTTGCTGGCGCCTCCAAGGCTGCTGTCGAAGCGGTTGAAAAAGCCGGCGGCAAGGTCGAAATCCTGAAAGCGGATGTCGAACATCGCGCCAAGGGCGAAAAGAAAAAGACACCTTCCAAGCCGGCCAAAGAGAAAAAGGCCGCAAATCGGGCCAAGAAGAAAGCCTGACAGGTTTACAAGCGGCTCCGGCGGACATCATGGTCTTTCGGAGCCGCTCTTTTTTTGCCTGTGTCGCGACGGGTTGAAGTCCAAGAGCCTTGTTTTTGAGACCGCAACATCCGATATGGGTTCGATGCATTGAATTGGGGGCTTGTTCCTCATGAACAGCGGGGCAAGGAATAACTAGCATGGCATCAAAAGCCGATCAGGTTGCAGCAAATTTGAGCCTGGCCAAATTCGGGGAAGCCACCGAACTGCGCAAGCGCATCTGGTTCACCCTCGGCGCTCTGGTGATTTTCCGCCTGCTGAGCTTCGTACCGCTTCCCGGTGTGGATCCCGTCGTGCTGGCGGATCTCTATGACCAGACCCGCGGCGGTGTTCTCGATATTTTCAACACATTTTCCGGCGGTTCGCTGGAACGGATGAGCCTCATTGCGCTCGGGGTCATGCCCTATATTACCGCATCTATTGTTGTGCAGCTCGCCGCGGCGCTGTCGCCGCAACTGGCTGCGATCAAGAAAGAAGGAGAGGCGGGCCGCAAGAAACTCAATCAATATACCCGTTATGGTACGGTCGGCCTGACCGCCATCCAGGGCTATTTCATCGCCGTCGGCCTCGAGAGCTTCGCCTCGCAGTCCGGCCTGCAGGCCGTGGTCAATCCGGGGCCGATGTTTCGGGTTGGTGCGGTCATCAGCCTCGTTGGCGGTACGCTGTTCCTGATGTGGCTGGGTGAACAGATTACCAGCCGCGGAATCGGCAACGGTATTTCGCTGATCATCATGGCCGGCATTGTGGCGCAAATGCCGCGTTTCGTTGGCAACTTGCTCGAAGGCAGCCGCACCGGGTCCTACGGCCCGCTGCTGATCGTTGGTCTGCTCGCCATGGTTATCGGCCTGATTCTGTTCATCAGCTTCATGGAGCGCGCGCAGAGACGTGTGCTCATACAATATCCCAAGCGAGCGACGCAGAATGGCGTGATGCAGGCGGATCGCAGCCACCTGCCGCTGAAGGTCAACACCGCCGGTGTGATCCCGCCGATCTTCGCCTCCTCGCTGCTGCTCATGCCGCTGACGGTCAGCCAGTTTGCCGGAAACACGACTGCCGGTGAATCAGCCTGGGGCGACTTCATCATCGCGCTGAACCAGTATCTGGCCCACGGGCAACCGCTCTATATGGGACTCTATGCGGCCGGTATCATCTTCTTCTGTTTCTTCTACACCGCCGTGGTATTCAATCCGGAAGAAACGGCTGAAAATCTCAAGAAGAATGGCGGGTTCATTCCCGGCATTCGCCCCGGCAAGAATACGGCGGATTATCTTGATTATGTGCTGACCCGGATCACTGTGGTCGGGGCCGCCTATCTGGCCTTTGTCTGTGTCTTGCCGGAATATGTGATGGCGCAGACCAATTTGCCGCTGTTCTTCCTTGGCGGCACCAGCCTGCTGATTGTGGTGAACGTGACGGTGGATACCGTGACCCAGATCCAGAGCCATCTGCTGGCCCTGCAATACGGGGACCTGCTGAAAAAAGCGAAGCTCAAGGGTGGCCGGCGGCGGCGCTAGGACCCGACTCAGATAAAAATTCAAACAGGGGGCATTGCCATGGACATCATCTTGTTGGGACCACCGGGCGCGGGCAAGGGAACACAGGCCGGCCGTCTGGAAGACGAACACGGGATGATCCAGCTGTCGACGGGCGACATGCTGCGCGCAGCGGTCAAGGCCGGCACCGAGGTTGGTCTGAAGGCCAAGGCGCTGATGGATGCCGGTGAACTGGTGCCCGACGAGGTGGTTTCCGGCATTATCGGCGACAAGCTGGATGAGCTGGGCCCCGATCAGGGCGTGATTTTTGACGGCTATCCCCGGACAGCGGCTCAAGCGGAATCACTCGACGAAATCCTCTCGGCGCGCGGGCGCAAGCTGTTTCGCGTGATCGAGCTCGAGGTCGACGAAGACGCGCTGGTCACGCGGATTACCGGTCGCTTCACCTGCGGCAATTGCGGCGAAGGCTATCATGACACATTCAAGCTGCCCGCCAGGGAAGGTGTCTGTGACGTCTGCGGTTCCACGGAATTCAAGCGCCGTCCCGATGATACCGAGGAAACGGTGCGGACCCGGATGCAGGAATATCGCGGAAAAACCGCACCGATCCTGCCCATCTACGAAGCGCGCGATCTGGTTAGCAAGGTCGATGGCATGGGCAGCATGGAAGCTGTGAGTGACGCGATCGAAGCGGTCCTTTCGCTGGATTAGATTGACGCTGACCGGCGCTGTCCGTTAGGCTCTCCTCATGTCAAAAGAGGGGGAGAAATCTTGAACAAATCCGCATTGCTGATCGGTCTGGCGCTCATTGCAACGCCAGCTACCGCAGAAGTCACCAACAGCGCCGAGAACGGATTCACCGTCCGGCACCAGACCCTTGTCGAAGGGTCACAAGAAGATGTCTGGAAAGCGCTGATCGCACCTTCAAAATACTGGAACGGCGATCATAGCTGGACCGGCAATGCCGACAATTTTTATCTCGTACCGCAAGCCGGCGGATGCTTCTGCGAACTGATCAGCACCACGGACGAGGACAATATCAAGACTTCTGACGGCAGCGTGCAGCATATGCGGGTCATCTTCGCGCACAAAAACCGGATGCTGCGCATGATCGGCGCTCTGGGCCCGTTGCAGGGCGAGGCGGTCACCGGCACTCTGACCGTGCAGCTGCAACCCGAGGGAGACCAGACTGCGGTGCGGTTCACCTACAAGGTCGGCGGATATATGGAATTTCCGGTCGACCAGATCGGGCCGGCAGTGGACGGCGTGATTGGCGAGCAGCTGACCCGGCTGGCCGCGCTGTTTGCACCGGAGCCAGAGCCGGAAGAGGAAATGTCAGAAGCGGATGAAGCAGCCGAAGAAGAGAGCTGAACCGGTTGGAATTTCAAGGCTTTACCATTGATGTGAAATAGCCTTATGATGACGGCACAAAAGATCGTGATTCGAGGGAAATCATGATTAAAAATCGGGCGCAGAATTAGTCACTAACCAAGGGGAGTGAGACAATGGCTGTTTCCGATCATGTAGACCTAGATACATTTATGGCGGGCGTGAAAAAGCGCAATCCCGGGCAGACCGAATTCATTCAGGCTGTTCAGGAGGTGGCGCAAGATATTTACGCGTTTATCGACGACAAGGAAGAATATCACAGCGCGCAAATCCTGCGCCGGATTGCTGAACCGGATCGGGTCGTGTCTTTCCGGGTTTGTTGGGAAGACGATAATCACAATATCCGCGTGCAACGCGGCTTCCGCATTCAAAACAACAATGCCATTGGCCCTTACAAAGGTGGCATTCGCTTTCATCCCAGCGTGACAGAAAGTGTTCTCAAGTTTCTCGCCTTCGAGCAGACATTCAAAAACTCTCTGACCGGCTTGCCCATGGGCGGCGGCAAAGGTGGCGCGAATTTCAATCCGAAAGGCAAGTCGGATGCCGAGGTGATGCGGTTCTGCCAGTCGTTCATGACCGAGCTTTATCGTCATATCGGACCGGATACCGATGTCCCCGCCGGTGACATTGGCGTCGGTGCACGCGAAATCGGCTATATGTTCGGTCAGTACAAGCGCATTACCAATCGCTGGGAAGGCGTGCTGACCGGCAAGGGTATGGAATATGGCGGCTCGCAGATGCGGCCGGAAGCGACTGGCTATGGCGCGGTCTATTTCATGGAAAACATGCTGAAGCACAAGAAGGATGCGATTGACGGCAAGACGGCGGTGATTTCCGGCTCCGGCAATGTCGCCACCCATGCTGCCGAACAGATTACCAAACAGGGCGGCAAGGTGCTGACCCTGTCAGACAGCGGCGGCTTCATTCATGATCCGGATGGCATCGATCAGGGAAAGATCGACTGGATCAAGGATCTGAAGACCAACCGGCGTGGCCGGATCAGCGAATATGTCGATGAATTCAAGGGCGCGAGCTTTACCGAAGGTGACCGGCCCTGGGGTGTCGCCTGCGATCTGGCCCTCCCGTGTGCCACGCAGAACGAACTCAATGAAGACGAAGCGAAGCAGCTCGTCAGCAATGGTGTCATCGCAGTATCCGAAGGCGCCAACATGCCGACAACGCTGGAAGGCGTCCATGTCTTCCATGACGCGAAAATCATGTACGGCCCGGGAAAGGCCGCCAATGCCGGCGGCGTGGCGGTGTCCGGCCTGGAAATGAGCCAGAACGCCGAACGGATCAGCTGGAACCACGAGCGTCTCGGCGAGATGCTGACCGAGCTGATGGAAGGCATCCACGACAAATGCGTCGAATATGGCGACCAGGGCGATGGCTATGTCGACTATGTGAAGGGTGCAAATATCGCGGGCTTCAAGAAAGTTGCCGACGCGATGCTGGCTTACGGGGTGGTTTGATTTGAGTTGCTCAGATTAGTGCCTTGCCTACTTAAGACGTTAGAAGTGAAATCATTGGCAAGCCTGCTGATGTATTTGCATCAACTTGACAATAATGCAGTTAATCTGGAGCAGGGAGATAGGAATGACCTTTTTTTCTGACTTTTTCACACAATTACCAGAGCTAGTCGAGGCCGTTGGGTCTACTAAACTTACCATTGCAGCTTTTCTCTCAATCGTAATTGGTACGATATGCTACGTTTTCTTCAAGGAATCGAATGACTGGGTTAAGCTTGTGGCCTTTTTGTCAACCATGGTCTTTTCATTCTTGATAATCATCAGACTTATAGGCCCAAATACTGAGCTTGAACGGGATCAGAAGCTCGTCTTGGTTAGATTATTGTCCGTCTTCCCGCCAGAAGAAAGAATGGGTCAGTGTAAATCTGTAGCTGTGGAGTCTGTTTGTAGTGAGGTCGTTAACGCCATGAGAGGGTTGGCATTTGATCGGAAAGCGCCTGCGTTGCAAAAGGAGGCTGAAAATGCACTAAAAGCCGGGCTTGATAGCGCCGAAAGCAGAACAGTTATTTCAGGTCTGCAACAAAAAATTTCTTCTGATGATGATTTGGTTCTTTCACCCCCACGTTCTGGCGGTTGGAATATTGACTTTTTCTGGTGTTATGGCTCTGGCCGAGAACGCAATATCTCTTTGGCAACCGATCTTGCAACCAAGTTGAGCGAGGGGGAGAGTATTGGGACGGGAATGCTGATTGGTCAAATCCGTCGTCGGGCTCTGCCCGTTGAGCGGCAATCCGCATTCCTTAAAGAAGGATTTGAAGTTCGAGGGGAGGCGAGTGAGTCGCAAATGCGCGATGATCTAGTATTGTGGTTGAACGAACAAAACTCTAGCGACCCTGTTTTTGCCGCTCGCACAAGTACCCAAAATACTCCAAATTACCTGAGTGTTTTTGTTTGTTCTGCTTGAAGGATTTTCTGCTTGTATAGTCGGGCACCTTAGCACAGCATTCCGCGATGACGGCCAGGAAACCTACCCGATCTTCAAAACTCCGCCGCAAGCTCAGGGAGCCTTGCGAAATCGGCTGGTGTGAGCTGGTTGATTTGCGGGATTTCGGGCTGGCCGGCCTGCATGCCAAGATTGACAGTGGCGCACAGACGTCTTCGCTCCATGCCGTCCGCATCAAGCCGTTTGAGCGGGATGGCGAACACTGGGTGGCGTTCACCATCCCCAAATCACCTGACCATGCTGCCAAACGCGTTGAAGCGAAGGTATTTGACCAGCGGGCGGTCAAAAGTTCCAATGGCAAAGTCCAGCAAAGATATGTAATAGAGACAGTCATAACGCTCGGACCGCTGTCGTGGTCCGGTCACATTACATTGGCAAACAGGCAGTCCATGGCTTTTCCCATGCTGATCGGTCGACGCGCTCTCCGGCGTGGCTTTCTGGTCAACAGCGGCAAGCGCTGGATGCTTGGCAAACCACCACCCCGGGCGGCAACAAAGGTACAAAAATGAAAATCGCCATGCTCGCCCGCAATCCGAACCTCTATTCCCACAAACGACTGGTGGAGGCAGCGGAAGAGCGGGGACATAGCCTGGACATCCTGACCACAACCCGTTGCACGGTGAATATTGCCAGTCATCGTCCGACAGTCAGTTATCACGGCGAAACGCTCCGGGGATATGATGCGGTAATTCCGCGTATTGGTG
>JBCBZY010000124.1:0-7886 GCA_039815115.1 Pseudomonadota bacterium
CGAGGCAAGCGCGACCGCGCGCCCGAGCTTATGCGAGGAAAGCCAAGCGGGCGGATGCCCGCGCCCGGCGCTTGAGGTCCAAAAAAAGACTCAAAACCTCTCCGCTATTCCCAACGTTCCGCACATTCTGAGCGGCAACCGAGGATCATCCCCCTAAATCCACGCCAGCAGATTATCAATCTGCCCCTGCTGCTCCCCCTGCGCCTGCGTCGCTAAACCAATAGCAATCTGACGCGCTTCGTCGGCCTGTCCATTGACCGCCAGCGCATTTGCCAGATGCCAGCGAAACTCGATATTGTCCGGCTGGGCGGTCGCCGCTTTGCGGATCAGGGCGAGGGCCCGAACGGGATCCTTGCGTGTCTTCAGCAGGATCCAGCCGAGCGTGTCCTTGACCATCGCGTCATCCGGAGCGAGCGCCAGCGCTTCGCTGGCCAGTTCGACCGCCCGGTCGCCTTGCGACAGGTTCAGCCGCGCCATCGCCGCATTGTTGAGCAGCATCACCTTTTGCGGATGCGGTTTTGCGAGCAACTTGTCATAGATTTCCGCCGCAGTCCGCCAGTCCTGTGCAATGATCGCCTGCTCGGCTTCAAACACGGCATTCAATGTCGGCACCTTGTCCAGCTCCGCGGCCCGTCTTGCATAATCCGCGCTATCCTGTCCGGCAGCAGCAGCCAGTCTGGCGGCCTGTTTGAGGACGTCGACGGGGGCCGTAACCGTGTTGGCGAGGGGCGCTATTGCCTGCCAGGCTTCACCGTCATTGCCCGCTGCCGACAAGGCTGATGAGAGTGCAAGAACGGAGTCCGCATCCACCGGATTTTGCGACAAATAGCGGCTGAGCTTGTCAATCGCCTGCTCGTGATTGCCGCGGCGCATGTCGAGAATGCCAGCAAGCCGCAGGGCGGGTGGCGCTTCGGAAAGGTCCGCCTTCGAATTCAGGAACCGTTCGAACGCGGCGTCGCTTTTGCCGTCGTCAAAATCCATCCGGGCGAGATAATAAGTTGCCCAGGGATGGGTCGGGGAAGCGGTCAATACCTTCTCGAAGCTGCGCCGCGCTTCCCGGCTGTCGCCCAGGTCCCTTAACACCGCTCCACGCAAATATTCGGCCATCACACTGTCCTGGCGAATCTCCCGGACCCGGTCAAAGGCCGCCAGTGCAGCCTTGCCGTCCGCTTTCGCCAGGGCCAGCCGCCCGCCCAGCAGCAATGCCTCCATGCTGTCGGGTGCCTGTTTCAGCGCGCGGTCCGCATATCGGGCGGCACCGTCAAAATCACCCAGATCCAGTGCACGGCTGCCCCGCACCCAGTTGAGTTCGGCATGATCGGGATATGCCTGCAAGGCTTCGGTCAGGGCCGCGTCCGCTTCCTCGTCCCGTCCCAGCCCAAACAGCGCCAGTATCCGGATTGCATCCATTTCCGGCCCATTACTGTCAGCAGCTTCGGCGAGTTCCAGGGCGGCGTCATTCTTGCCGTTGAGCAGCAGCGCCTTGCCCATCATGGGCCGGACCCGGTCGGTAAAATCCGCCTGCCCGTCCAGCTTGCGCAAGGCCGCCTCGGCCCCAATGCCGTCGCCCAGCTCGATCAAAGTCCGGGCATAGAGCAGGTTGGTTTCCGGATTGCTGCTGTCCTCGCGCAGCGCGGTCATGAGATGGATACGGGCGGACAGATAATCCTGCGCACCCATGGCTGCCTGGGCATCCGCAACCGGATTATCGGACCCCGCCGAACAGGCGCTCAGCGCCCCGCCGGCGACAATCTGGAACAGGACAAGGCCTGATAATCTGCGTCTGCTGGTCAGTTTCATCTGGCCGAAATAGCAAAAAGGTGTTGCTTTTTGGCTAACGGATCCGGGTCCGAAAATCGCGCAATCAGACTGCGTATGCGGGATTACGCCGACCAGCCAATGGTGTCGGAAATTTTAACGTTATTGCCCGCTTAAAGCTTTTGGTTAACCTATAATAGGCTGATATTTAACGATATTATATGAATGGCACACGCCTTGCTTATCTCGTTCCGGGAATATTTCTGACGTCCGGCAGTTGCCAGTGACATTGGAAATACAGATGGAAGGACGACATGATGAAAAAGACATTGATCATCACCGCAATCGCCGGAACGCTGGCTGCGATGACGCCAGCCAAGGCTGCGATCTACAATTACGACGCCTGGATCAGCAACGGTATCGGCAATGCGCAGGTGACTGTGGATTCATCGGCGGGCACCGCGACCTATACGGGCCGCAACATCAACCTCACGGTTTCCAGCGACAAGCTGAAGGGTTTCTCTGGCGCCAATAATCGCCGGACTACTTATCGGGCGGAAAATATCAGCGGTTCCTTCCGCCGCTATGGCCGCACCTATAACGCCTATCAGTCGACAAGCCCCAAGCACACGCAGATTGCACTGGGCGGCAATTCCAACTTCCTGTGGACCTATGGCCGCGACCGCTGGGGTCGTCACATCGACTTTGATGGCAAGGGCAAGCTGAAATATACCGGTTCGACCGGCGGAACCCCGGTTCCGGCTCCGGGCATGCTCGGCCTGCTGGCTCTGGCGCTCGCTGGCCTCGGCTTCGCTCGCCGCCCGAAAGCAGTGAAAGCCACTGCCGCCGCCTGACCCGCGGACAGACAATAAAATTCCGAAAGGGGCCGCGGCGACGTGGCCCTTTTGATTCTGCAAGACTTCAGAAAACCATCATGATACTCCCCGTCCATATCTGATTTGTCAGGGGAGACGCATATGTCGTTGTTCACGATTTTGGTACCGTTAGCGGTGGCCTCTTCCTCCGTCTCGACCCCTCCCCCGCCACCTCGGGTGGTCTTGCCAGTACCAGCCATTTCGGGCGATATCAGACGGAATTCCGACCCTCTCGTACTGAAACTGGAACAGCGGTCGCTGATCTGTGGCGGCCAGCCTGTTACACCCCTGTTATCGCAAGAACCTGATCCTGCAGTTCTGAATGGCCGAGTCGCGCGAAGATATCATCAGGCCGATCTAAAAGTCCGCTTTCTGATGCTGGAGTTTGACATAAATGACCTTGGTCAGGCTGTGAATATCCGGTCCGAAGTCATTCCCGAGAAGGGCGCACTGCTTGCCATCTGGCTGCCTGATGCGATACCGGTCCTGGCCACTTGGCAATTCGCGAAGAATCAACCCAGAGAAGCTTGCCAGCTGCAGTTGGCGCTGAACACAAACACTGTCGCCGATACCGACATGGCCACGCTGATCAAGCTCCGCGCCTTGAAACTGACCTCCGACAAAACTGCACGCCGGCAGATCGCGCGGCGCATTATTTCACCTGACGCCACCTGTCTGAAAAAACCGCGGCCCCGCTTCCTCGTTCGCAACAGCCCGGATTATCTGGCATTGTCCTCCAATCCCGGTGCGATCAACTATGTCGCACTGGTCCACGATATTGATGCGGAAGGCCGTGTCATCAACATCCGCAACTCCGGAAACAGCGGCCACGCAGAACTCAATCAAGCGGCAGAACAATCCCTTGTCAGCAACCAATATGCCACTTCGCGCGACCCGGCTCGCACCGGATGTCCGCGATATTACAAGATGAGCCCCAAAAAGACTGTGACCTATGCAAAACCCGAGGAGGAAACCGCTCCGGCAGAAACCTGCAAGGGCTTGCCCGAGGACTGGATCAAAAAACCGGATGTGGAATATCCCAAAAATTTCCTGCGGCGTTCGATTGAAGGCTGGGCGGAAATACAGTTCGATGTCGCGCCCTGGGGACAGGTTGGCAATGTCTCTGTCCTGCGAGCCGAGCCATCAACAACCATTGGCGACGGCGCAAAGCGGGCGATCCAGGTGGCCAGAAAAGCGGCCAGCGAACGCGGCTATACCGGATGCATCGAAATGGTCCGCTTTGAGATGAAAAAGAACGAGCCCGACACAAAGGTTTCGGACTAGACCGTTTCGGTTTCCACCAGAGCCCGCAATTCGGTCTTCAGAATCTTGCCGATATGGCTGCGCGGGAGTTCGTCGATGAGGCGCAGTTCGGACAGGCGCTGGGTTTTGCCAAGATCGGCATTGGTTGCCGCCCGGAGCGCCTCCGGATCGAGCTCCATGCCCTTTTCGGCCACGACGAAGCCGAGCGGGGTCTCGCCCCATTGTCTGGACGGCACGCCGATCACCGCGGCATCGGCCACGCCGGGCTGCTCCAGCAGGGCTTCTTCCAGATCGCGCGGATAGATGTTGAAGCCGCCCGATATGATCATGTCCTTCGACCGGCCCATCAGCGTGATAAAGCCGTCCGCGTCGACCCGGCCGATATCGCCCATGCGCTGCCAGCGGTCGCCATTTTCGTCATACCAGCTGGCTTCCTCGGTCTTTTCCGGCTGGTTCTGATAGCCGCTCATCATCGTCTGTGATCGCCCGACCAGTTCGCCCATTTGGCCGGTGGGCAGGCGCCGCAGATCCTCGTCGACGGTGATCACCTCGCTGCCGCCCCAGGCAATGCCGACCGTGTGCAGCTTGTCCGGATGGGCATGGGCGAGCAGGATGCAGACCACCCCGCCTTCGGTCATCGAATAGATCTCGATCAGCCCGCCCGGCATCCTTTCCAGCACCTCGGCTTTCAGCTCGGCCGAGAAAGGCGCGCTGGTGCAATATTTGTGGGTGAAGGTCGACAGGTCGTAATTGTCGAAACCTTCAAAGTCCATAAGCCTTTGATATTGCACCGGAACCAGCATGGTGTGCGTGGCGCGATGTTGCTGCGCCAGCTCGAGCCATCGCTGGCAATCAAACTTGCGCATCAGCACCGCAGTGCCGCCATAGGCCATGGTGGCGACAAAGATACCGAGCGTCGTGTTGGAATAGAGCGGTGTCGAAAAGAGCGAGACCTGACCCGGCTTGCCATAGCCCGAATTCTCGCCCACCGCCATCTGGTACCAGCGCATCTGACGGCTATGGACAATCCCTTTGGGCGTGCCGGTGGTTCCGCTCGAATAGATGATATTATAGGGGTCTTCCGGGCCGACACCGGGATCGGCAGGCATAGCGCCCTCCTCCGCCATCCAGTCAAACAGCAAAGGCGCATCCTCCTCCGCGGCATCCATCATGATATGTTTGAGCGGCGGCAGGTCGATCCCGCTGCCCAGCATCTCCGCCCGCTTGGGGCCATCAATAAACCAGTGCATCGCGCCGCTGTCCCGCGCCATATTCGCCAGCTGCTTCGGCGTCGCCGACGTGGTCAGCGGCGCCGCACAGCCGCCCGCCATAATCGCACCGAGATAGACCAGCGCATAACGAATGGTCGTCGTCCCGAGAATCGCCACCGCCTGGCCCTTTTGCAGCCCGTCCGCCTGCAACTGCGCCGCAATCCGGTTGACCAGCGCTGCCGTCTCGGCCCAACTCAGGGTCTCCTCCCCGTCATCCAGTGCGATCCGGTCAGGTTGATTGACCGCATGGGCGTTGATGAGTTCGGCGAGATGGCCAAAAGGCTGGTCGAGATAGGTGACGGGGTCGAGTTTTGTCATATCCAAGTGTTTCCGCATCCTGGGTGGAATTGCAATGGGATAAAAGGGTTGGCAGCGATAACGTTCGTGCAAGAGCAGCGTTGAAAGTGCTATATAGCTATGAGGCACAACTGTAACTGCTGCTACGCAGGGCAGTGGGCAAACAAGGGAATAATCGGTTTGTATATTCTTTATCTCGATGACAGCGATTCCACCGGATCATCGGTGGTTACGATCGCCGGATATGTACAACACATAGCCGATTGGGAGAGCTTCGAGGAAAACGCGAATGCTGTCTGCCAGAAATATGAAGTGGATTGCCTGCACGGAATCGAGTTTCACAACACCAGAGGCTGTTTCAAAGGTTGGTCGTACGTTGATAAGCGGAACTTCATCGACGAGTTGTATGCCAAACCAAACAACCTTCTAGGCATAAGCCACTCAATTAAGAAAAAGGGGTTTGGCGATATCAAAAAAGAGAGTCGATTGCTCAGCCAAACCTCCCCTTACGGTGCGGCTTTCAATACCATTTGTGGCTCGATGGTGATCAATCCATTGTTTGGCGGCGAAATCCAGAAAGAGGGCGTCTCATTCGTAGTGGAGGCTGGCCACAAAAATAACGCTGAACTCGGAAAAATGTTTTCGACTTTGCAGACAGCCGAATGGACGTCGGGCATTCTCAAATCGATTGATTTTGCTCAGAAAGGCGATTGTCGGGCTATACAGCTAGCCGACTTAAATGCATTTTATTCACGACGGCAAGCTGCCAAAATGGCGAACAAAACGGACCTCAGTCCCTCGGAAGCTGGAAAGATGGAAGAGAAAATGTTTTCTCTGATCAAATCCCAATGCCAGCACTTTCAAGCGATCGCCGATTACGATGGCAGTGCTCATGCTGCGCAGCCTTTGGATGGGGTTGGCGACATTGTGGAATTATCGAAGAAGAATACGACACACATGAAGAATACGACACACATAGTGTCACCGGTGGGAAGACCTAGCGATCCCTAATCAGACAATGAGTTCCGCTTCAAGTCATCGCTGAACAAAGCGATTATTGGATGGTTGTCGTCATTTACCCGCCATCCTCTTCGCGCCTTAGCGTCTTCGCGTGAAACCCCTACCCCGCCACCAGCTTCACAAAGGTGCTCTCGACCCAGCCGCTGGCGCAGGGGCCGTCATAGTTGCGTTTGGAGCGGACTGGCGAGGAGACGCCGCAATCGGCGGCGCTTTCGCCCTCGGCAGGCGCAGGGGCATAGACGATGCCGAGCCATTGCTGGTCGTGGCTGCGGGTGCAGATATAGACCTGCTGGCCGATTTGCAGCCCGTCCTTGCGCTCAGCCGCGTCAAAGGGCGCGATCAGGACGTTGAGCGGGCCGCCTGGCGGGCCAGTGACCTGGCCGACCGCCTGACAGGCATCAAAGCGCGGACCGCCCTCGCCGATCCGGACCGGACGCTCGCCGGGGCTGGATGCCACACGGTCACCGCGGCCGGTGGGATTGGCTTCATTGGTTTGCGCGTCGGGCAGGTCATCGCTGACCTGGGTATTTTCCGCACAGCCGCTGGCAAGCAGCGCAGCGGGCAGAAGTACAAGCAATTGTCTGAACATGCAGCGGGTCTAGCCTAAAAACAGGAGCTTTGGGAAGATTTGAATGTGGCGGCGCTATAAAACAATCTGCGTCTGGGTCACCACCGCCACCAAAGTCCCGTCCTCCAGCGTGATCCGTGTCTGCCAGACCGACTGGCGCCGGCCGACTTTCAGCGGCGTGGCTTCGCCGAAAACCGTCTGGCCCTCCGGCGCGGCACTCAGGAAGTTGGTCTTGCTCTCCGAAGTCGTGGTCCCGTTCGACCCCTCCGGCAGATTGGCAAAACCGCCAAAGGCGCCCAGCACATCGGCAAAAGTCATCACCGCCCCGCCATGAATGGACGGCGTCCCGCGGCCATTGCCCGCCGTACAGATTTCCGGCCGAACCAGCATCTGCCCGACAATCCTCTCCTTGCTCATCTCGGTGATTTCAATGCCCATTGTCTTTGCAAAAGGCACCATGTCGGCAGGATTGGTCATCAGCTTTTCTCCCCTGGGAATCCCCCTCTAGGACGGCATTTCCCGGGCGAAAAGCAGCACATTGAACAGTCAATCGAAAAATATAGTTAAGCCATTGATATATAATGTTTATAATATCCAGAATTCCAACAAAAACCTTGGGTTTCCCGGGCCGAAGGTCTAAAAGGAAAGGATGAGTGAAAACACCCCGAATGATACCCCCGAAACACATGGCGAAACGGATGCCAAACAAGCGTCCAGCGAGTCCAATCAGAATGAATATGGCGCCGATTCCATCAAGGTCCTGAAAGGGCTTGATGCGGTTCGCAAGCGGCCCGGTATGTATATTGGCGACACCGATGACGGCTCCGGTCTGCA
>JBCBZY010000263.1:0-4070 GCA_039815115.1 Pseudomonadota bacterium
CCGATGGTACACCAACAGAGCTGGACGCCATGAATATGGCGGTTCCCGGCACTCGAGTTGCACTGTTCTTTGCAGACTTTGTGAATATTTCGATCGGCATCGCCGCTTCTGCCATATTCTCTCGCATGATTTTGCGGCCCTTGGCCCAGGTCGTCAGCAACAGGAAGGCGAAACCGCCAACCATCAGCGGGAACCAGCCGCCCTGTGGGACCTTGGTAAGGTTCGCCGCAAAATAGGCGCCATCGACCAAGAAGAAGAGCGCCAGAAGCGGCACGGCATACCACCATTTCCACTTCCACATGGTGAAGACGAGAACCGCCAGCAGACAGGTGTCGATCAGCATCGCGCCGGTGACCGCAATGCCGTAGGCAGAAGCGAGGTTGCTGGAGCTCTGGAAGGTCAGGACGAGGATCAGAACCGCGATCATAATCGTCCAGTTGATCACCGGAATGTAGATCTGCCCGGCCTCGGACGCACTGGTGTGCTTGACGGTGAGACGCGGAATAAAGCCCAGCTGGATCGCCTGATGCGTGACCGAGAAGGCGCCGGAAATGACTGCCTGGCTGGCAATGAAGGTTGCCATGGTCGCAAGGATCACGAGCGGCAAGCGGAGCATTTCAGGGGCCAGCAGGAAAAACGGGTTCTGGATTGCGGCCTGGGCACCGACATCATCTAGGCCAATAATCATCGCACCCTGGCCAAAATAGTTGCACAGCAATGCCGGCATGACAAAGCCGAACCAGGCGATGCGCATGGGTTTGCGGCCGAAATGGCCCATATCGGCAAAAAGGGCAGCGGAGCCGGTTACGGCGAGGACAACGGAACCGAGAGCCAGGAAGGCCTTGAAGCCGTCGATCAGAAAAAACTGAACGGCGTACCAGGGATTGAGCGCAAGAAGGATTTCCGGGTTCTGGAAAATCTGGGTGAGCCCCAATATTGCGATCACCGTAAAATAGACAAACATGATCGGTGCAAACAGCGCCCCGATTTTGGCCGTTCCGCGCGATTGTATCACAAAAAGGAAGACCAGCAGACCGACGGCGATAGGCAGAACCAGTGGCTGCAGCCCGGCTTCGACGACCGTCAATCCCTCGACGGCGGACAGCACCGAAATCGCCGGCGTGATCATGCTGTCGCCATAAAAGAGCGAGGTCGCAAACACCCCCAGCAATATGGCCACCCAGCCGAATTTGGATTTCCGTAAAGCTCCAGAAAGCAATGCAACCACGGCAAGACTGCCGCCCTGCCCCTTGTTGTCCGCGCGCATCAGGATGGTGACATATTGAATGGCCACGACCAGAGTCATCGACCAGAATATCAGACTGACGACACCCAGGACATGCAATTTGTCCAGTTCCAGCGGATGCGCGCCAACAAATGTTTCCCGAAACGCATAGAGCGGGCTGGTGCCGATATCTCCGAAAACAATGCCAATCGCGCCTGCCGCCAGCTTGGCAACGGCACTGCCTTCCTGCCGGGAGCCATGAGGTCTGATCAGGCGGCCGGGTTTACGGCCGGGTTTTGCTGATGGTTCTGACATTGGACAGGCCGGTAAGGCTTTCCCCTGAATATATCGAAACCCGGTGGCTAGCATAGCCTGCAAGTTTCAGCGAGCGGGCGCGATTAGCACGCACCTATGATGCACGCAACACAGCGATCTTTTCGTTAACCAATCGGTTGATAATCCCGGACTTTCTATTCGACCGCGAGAGGTTCCGATGGTTGTGGCAAACTGGGCTGGGCGCGCTCCATGGCAGCCAGACGCGACTCGAGATCTGCACGCCAGGGTGCATCATCAGTGCTGCGCTCCAGCAACTCCGTCCAGATGGCGCGGGCCTGATCAAGATTGCCGGACTGGGCGTAAGCCATGCCCAGAAAGAATGGCGGTCCCGGATGTTCGGGTGAAATCTCGGCCGCACGCTGAAAAGCAAATTGGGCGGCAGGCGTGATGATACCATCTGCATGCACAACCAGTGCATTGCCCAACCCCACCCACAGATCAGGGTCATCCGGATGTTCCTTGACGCCATTGCGCAGATAATTGGCAGCCGCTCCGTGCTTGCCACTCCGATTCAGGGCATCGGAAAAGATCAGCCATTCCCGCGCATCACCAAAGCGATCGCCCAGCTCGTTACGTGCATCAATATTGCTGTCGTCAAAACTGTTGGGCTTTTCGGCCGGTTCGATCGACACACCCGCCATTCCCGGATTGCCCTGCCAGGCATAACCCGCCACCGCCAAAAGCAGCGCCGCACCCGTCAGTTCCCAAGCCTGCCGCGGCAATTTGCCCAGCCACAGCAAAGCGCCGAACAGCATCAACAGGAACCCGAGGAGAATGAGCCAACCCATTATTTGCCATCCTTTTGGCGCCGGAAGCGCCCGCGTGCCAGCCAGATCGCCAGCACGAGCACCAGCACGGGTGCTATCCAGAGCGGCCAGGTGATCGCGTTGACCGGCGGGTCATAAGTCACCCAGGCACCATAGCGGTCGACCAGCCAGTCCCGCACCTGTTCCGGGGTTTCTCCAGCAGCAATGCGTTCGCGCACCTTGCTGCGCATGTCGCCCGCCATGGGCGCATTGCTGTCGGCAATCGACTGACTCTGGCATTTGAGACAGCGCAATTCTTCCATCAGGTCGCGTGCCGCCGCTTCCTTTGCGGGATCATCGAGCTGACGGTCAGCAAAAGGGGCCGGCGGCAGACCGGTTTGAGCCAGCAGCGGTGCCGACACCATCATTGCAAGGAGCAGACAAAGATATCTCATTCCGCTTCCTTCAGTTTCTCCAGCAACATGGCGACATCTCCTTCGCGAATATCACCGATATGCTGATGGGTTATCACACCATTGCCGTCCACGACAAAGGTTTCAGGAACACCGGACGATCCGAGTTCCAGCTGTACCGAGCTGGTGTCGTCTGATCCGATCCGTCGATAGGGATTGCCCCAGCGGGCAAGAAAATTGGCAATATCTTCGGGCCGGTCACGGATCGCGATCGCGTTGATCTCAACGCCTGCGCGCTCGAGCTCGAGTAGCTGGGGTGCTTCTGCAATACAGGGCAGGCACCAGCTCGCGAAGATATTGAGCAGTTGCGGTTTCCCGGTCGCCAGATCGCTGCTCGTCAATCCCGGACGTTGCTCTATCGGCGCTGGCAAGGAGAATTCCGGCATCGGTTTGCCAACCATGCGCGACTGGATGATGTCATCCTTGGGCATGATCAGTCCGGTGGCGAAGGCCGCGAAGAAAATCGCAAAAAGCCCCAATGGCACCCAGAGAACCCAGCGCTTCACAGCATGGCCTCTGCATATTCCTTGCTGCGGCGCTGTCGGCGGCTGCGACGCAATCTTCCGACGACCGCCAACAAACCGCCAAGGGCGACGAGAATGCCGCCATACCAGATAAGCGTGACAAACGGCTTCCACCAGGTCCGTATCTGCCAGCGCCCTTCGCTATCACTATCGCCGAGCACGACATAGAGCTGACCGTTCCACCTTGTCAGCAAAGCGGCCTCGCTGGTCTGGGTCTGAGCCGAAGCGAACATGCGGTTCTGCGGCGTGATTTCTACTGTTTTCCCGTCTTCATATTGCGCAGAAATGCGCGCTTCCAGCGCTGTCCAGTTGGGTCCCGCCAGCGGTTCGATCGCCTCGAACTTCAGCTTCCATTTGTTGACTTCAATTTCGGTACCGGGCTGCGCAGCGACAAGTTTCTCTTCCGTGAAGCTGCTTTCCGAGGCCATGCCCACCAAAGCAACGGCGATCCCGAAATGGGCAATGACCATGCCGTAGGTGTGCATCGGTGTCCGCCGCAGATTACGTTTCCACAGAGGAGCGAAGCTGGCGAGCGCGATCCCCGCCGCAAGTGCCATCCCGAGTAGCGACAATACCGACATGGACGTTGTCAGCAACACTAGCAAGAACGCCGCAGCTGCGGTTACCAGGATCGGAATGGAAAGGCGATTGGCCAGCTTTTTCGGATTGTCCCGCCGCCATTTCAGCAATGGACCGGCGGCCATGATGGCCACCAGCAAGAGAGTGATCGGTCCCGCCGCCAGGTTGAAATAGGGAGGTCCGACCG
>JBCBZY010000366.1:0-2592 GCA_039815115.1 Pseudomonadota bacterium
AATTTCAAAACACAAGTCTTTCACGCGCGTCATCACCCTGATACAGCCAGCATCATGACTCATGATCCATTCCCCCTGTTCGATAGCTGGTTCAAAGAAGCCCGCGAGACGG
Source organism: Pseudomonadota bacterium (assembly GCA_039815115.1). Classification (GTDB taxonomy): domain Bacteria; phylum Pseudomonadota; class Alphaproteobacteria; order Sphingomonadales; family Sphingomonadaceae; genus Parasphingorhabdus. Next base: position 113 of record JBCBZY010000366.1, read on the forward strand.
AATTAAATGACAGCAACGCGATGACCATCGCAACCGCAGATGCAAACGGGCAACCGGCCGCGCGCATGGTGCTGTTAAAGGGTCATGACCGCAAAGGCTTTGTCTTCTACACCAATCAGGAAAGCCGCAAGGCCGCCGATATCGCGGCCAATCCGAAAGCGGCGATCCTGTTCCACTGGAAAAGCCTGCGCCGGCAAATTCGTATTGAAGGGCCGCTGTCGACCGTTTCCGATGCAACGGCCGATGCCTATTTCGCGACGCGCAGCCGGGATTCGCAGCTCGGTGCCTGGGCATCGGATCAATCGCGGCCGCTGGATACGCGCGCAACGTTTGAAGCGCGCTATGACGAGATGAAAGCGCGCTATGACGGTCAGGATGTGCCGCGTCCGCCGCATTGGTCGGGCTATCGACTAACACCGCAGCGCTTTGAGTTTTGGCAGGACCGCGAACATCGGCTGCACGAACGTCGAACCTTTGTGCGGAGCGATGGCGGTGATGATTGGACGGAAGGAATGCTCTACCCATGACGCAGGAAAACGGGATATTACCTTATTTTCATGTCGATGCCTTTGCGGATCGGCCCTTTACCGGCAATCAGGCGGCGGTGATGCCGCTCGAAAGCTGGCTCGATGATGATGTCCTACAGGCCATTGGTGAAGAGAATAACTTCGCCGAAACCGCCTTTTACCTGCCCGACGCTACGGGTGAGGCGGATTACGAACTGCGCTGGTTCACGCCATCAGTGGAAATTGCTTTGTGCGGACATGCAACGCTGGCCAGCGGGCATATTATATTGTCGCAAAATCCGGATAAGGATCAGGTCACGTTTCGCACGCGGCAAGCCGGAATATTGCAGATGGTCCGGGAAGGGGAGGGCTATGCGCTCGACCTTCCGGCCTATCCGCCGGCGCCCAAAGAGCGGCCGGATATCGTCGCCCTGATTGGCGGGAGCCCGGTTGAAACACAATTTCATGAAGGCCGTTATAATGTCATCCGCTATGCAACCGCTGATGATGTGTTGGCGCTCAAGCCTGATATGAAGGCGCTGGCAGCATTGGGGAATGAACAGTTTATCTGCACCGCACCAGGTAAGGATACCGATGTGCTCAGCCGCGTCTTTGTACCGGGTGCCGGAGTGGATGAAGATAGCGTGACGGGATCAGCGCATGCGGTGCTGACGCCCTATTGGGCGGGGCAATTGGGCCGCGATAGCTTCACCGCCTACCAGGCCAGCGACCGCGGCGGTTATGTTCATTGCCGGTTTGATGAGGATGCGAATAATCCCCGGGCATGGCTCGGCGGCAAATGTGTGACCGTGGTTGAGGGGCTGTTTCGGTTGTAGCGCGTTCCCGTGCCGCCGTCAGTCGGTTGGAAACATCGCTACGATACGGCCAATTTGATCACTCATCGGACGCAGGACATTATCCTGTGTCTTGCCAAGCCGCACGACCGTCAGCTTCTGATCCGGAGAGACTACAATCTGTTGTCCGAGATGGCCCAGCGCTGCAAACACTGTGTCGGGCGCCATGTCGGGAAAAAGAACCTGATTGCGGCCTTCCGGGCGTTTTTTGTTCAGCCAGATATGACCGCCATAAGCCGGATCATTGGTCGATGATGTCCGCATGAACTGGACCCAGCTGACGGGGAGATGTTGTGCGCCTTTGCGGGCGCCATTGTTGCGGAGAAACTCGCCAAATGTGGCATAATCACGGGCGCTGGCCTGAATGATACTGCCGCCGAGGAAAGTTCCATTGGCATCAAACTCAAAATAGGTGCCGTCCATGCCCAATGGCTCAAGCAACCGCCCCCGAATGAAGCGCATGGCCGCGTTGCGTCGCACTTCTGGGTCGGTGCTGTTGGTCAGTGTTCGCGTGATGATGTCGGCCAAGATCATGCTGGTGGCTGTGCTATATTCGAACTTTGCACCTGGCTCTGCCTCCATCGGGCGCGCCTCGGCATAGCCAGCCACATTGGATGCGCCATCGAGGAACAGCATGCGGTTGGTGTCTGCTTCAAAGACGGTCGCCCCGCCTTCTTCGGGTACTTCGGTATGATCTAGGCCCGAAGACATATGGATCAACTGGCGCAATGTGATGTCGCCGCGCGGGTCACCGGGCCGCTGCCAGGCGGGAACCGGGGCAGGATCATCAAGCACCAGTCGTCCGTCCGCAACCAGAAAGCCGATCAAAGCACCGGTAAAGGATTTTGCCATTGACCAACTGATAAAGCGTGTATCCTCGTCATAGCCTTCGCCGTAGCGTTCAGCGATGATTTCGCCACGGTGCATGATCAGCAACGCGCGGGTCTCTGCCATGGCCGGATCATCGAATAGTGGCGAAATCGCAGCGTCCAGTCGGGCTTTCGATATCGGGCTGGCATCTGATATATAGGCCAGCTCTTCGGAGGTTTTGGGCGGCGGTGCGGTGGGCTCATCACTGGCCCCACAGCCAGAAAGGGCAAGGGCAAGGGCGGACAGGGCG
>JBCBZY010000129.1:0-7704 GCA_039815115.1 Pseudomonadota bacterium
AAAAATGGATGCGCCCCGAGAAGCGCAAGACCGACTTTCCCCTGGGCCTTCTTGGTGCCAGCGGCCAGGTCGAATATCAGCCCAAGGGCGTGGTCGGCGTGATTTCGCCGTGGAATTTTCCGATCAATCTCGCCTTTGACCCCGCGATCGGGGCCTTTGGAGCCGGCAACCGGGTGATGATCAAATTCTCCGAATTCTGTCCGGAGACGGGTGAGCTGGTCAAACAGCTGGTCGCCAAATATTTTGCGCCCGAAGAAATGACCGTGATTACTGGCGGACCGGAAACCGGCAAGGCGTTTTCGGAAATTCCCTGGGATCACCTGATCTTCACGGGCGGCGGCGGGATTGCCAAACATGTCATGGCGGCTGCGGCGAAGAACCTGACGCCGGTCACGCTGGAACTCGGCGGCAAGTCTCCGACCATCGTCGGGCCAGATGCCGATATCCAGAAAACCACGCAGCGTGTGGCGATGGGCAAGATGATGAATGCCGGGCAAATCTGCCTCGCGCCCGATTATCTTATGGTACCCGCGGACAAGGAAGAAGCGGTGGTTGAAGGCATCGCGTCCAGCGTGGCCGAGCAATATCCTACGATGATTGGCAATGATGACTATACGTCCGTGATCAATGGCCGCCACAAGGAGCGGCTGCAGGGGCTGATCGACGATGCCGTCGCGAAGGGAGCGAAGCCGACCGAGGTCAATCCCGGCGGCGAGGATTTCGCCAATACCAACAGCAACAAGATGCCGCTGACGGTGCTGCAGAATGTCAACGAAGACATGCGTGTGATGCAGGAAGAGATTTTCGGTCCCGTCCTGCCGGTGAAGACCTATCGCAATCTCGATGAAGTGGTCGAATATGTGAACGATCATGACCGGCCGCTCGGGCTGTATTATTTTGGCGAGACCGAATCCGACAAGCGCAAGCTGCTCGACCGCACGATTTCCGGCGGCGTGACGGTCAATGACGTGATCTTCCACATTGCCCAGCATGATCTGCCGTTCGGCGGCGTCGGACCTTCGGGCATGGGTGCCTATACCGGACCGGATGGCTTCAAGGAGTTCAGCCATGCCAAGGCGGTGTATCGCCAGTCGAAACTGAACATTGCCAAAATTGCGGGTTTCCTGCCCCCCTATGGTGCGGGTACGGAAAAGACCATGAAACAGCAGATGAAGCTCTAGCGCCCGACCCGCATGTCCGGATTTCCGCTTGCAGGACTGAAAGTCCTTGATTTTTCGCGTGTCGTCGCGGGGCCTTATGCCACGCGGATGCTGTCTGATCTGGGTGCGGAGGTGCTCAAGGTCGAGCCGCCCGAGGGCGATGTCACCCGCAAACTCGCCAAGCGGGAAAGCGGGGTCAGCGGCAATTATCTGCAGCTCAATATCGGGAAGCAGAATATCTGTATCGACCTCAAGGCCGAAGGCGCGAAGGAGCTGATCCACGGACTGGCGACCAAAGCGGATATTCTCGTGGAGAATTTCCGGCCCGGCATCATGGACAAGTTCGGCATTGGCTGGACCGATCTGTCCACCGTCAATCCGCGGCTCGTGATGCTCTCCATTTCCGGTTACGGCCAGAACGGTCCCGAACGCGGCCGCGCCGCCTATGCGCCGGTCTTGCACGCGGAAACCGGGTTGATTGCGCGTCAAGCGGAGATGAGCGGCGGCCATCCGACGGATATTCAGTTTGCCATGGCGGACAGCTATTCCTCGCTCCACGGGATCATCGCGATCCTGTCGGCCTTGCGCACGCTCGACCAGACCGGAGAAGGCCAGCATATCGATCTGGCGATGCTCAATGTCCTGCATTCGGCGGATGACTATGCCCATTTCGCACTGGATGACATCTGGCCCAAGGCACCGGAAACGCTGGTCTGGGAAGCCCCCGAAGACCGCCAGATCCTGATCACTGGCGACATGAAATGGCTGTGGATCATGTTCTCGACACAAGACGGTCTCGCCGATCCAACACCGGAAGGCGCCGACATCCCGACCAAGGTGCGGCTGCGGCGTAAGTCGATGGAAGAGCATATCCGTGGCCATGCCAGCTTCGACGCGCTGACCACGACACTCGACCGCCTGAACCTCGCCTGGGGCGAAGTGCATCCCTTTGGCCCGGATGTCTACGAACAGACCAGCGTGAAAGCGCTCGGCACGATTGTCGACGTGACCGACGATGACGGCAACGCGCGGCGGACCGTGCAATCGCCTTATCGCTTCTCAAAATCGGCGAGTGGCATCGACAGCAGCGCCCAAACCGCGAAGCGAGGCGAACATAATGTCACCGCGCTGCAGGAATGGCTGGGCCTGTCGGAGGGGGAGATTCAAAAGCTGGCTGACAGCGGAGCGCTGGTCTCAGAGTAGATATCCCCTGCTTGTCATTCCCGCAAAGGCGGGAATCCATTTCCTCTAAGGCAGGAACTAGACCCCCGCTTTCGCGGGGGTGACATTTTTTGAACGGAAGCCCGGTCAGATATCGGCCTGGCACACCTTGGAAATCTCGGGAATTGGCTGCGATCCCGGAGCACATGCCTCCCTCAACCGTCATTCCCGCGGAAGCGGGAATCCATTTCCTCTAAGGCCGGAGCTGGACGCCCGCCTCCGCGGGGATGACAGCTTTTCGAACCAAAATCCGGATCAGGCGTCGGCCTTGCGGGCCTGGCGGCGTTTGAACGACTTAGCCGCATTGTTCCAGTGCTTCGGGCCGCCCTTTTTGCCACCACCGCCGGGACGTCCCTTGCGGTTGCTGTGCTTGTTTTTGGGCGGGCCGCCGCGCGTGGGTTTGGCGTTGTAGCGCTTGGGCTTCTGGCCATAGATACGCGGCGCGACTTCCTCGCGCGAAGGCTCGTCATAGCCTTCGGGCAGCGGCACGATGTCCGGCTTCACGCTAGTCAGCTTCACGATATCGCGGAGGAACTGCTTCTCGTCCGGTGCGACCATCGAGAAGGAAATGCCAGACGCCCCGGCCCGAGCAGTCCGGCCAATGCGGTGGACATATTGCTCGGGCACATTGGGCATGTCGAAATTGATGACATGGCTGACGCCGTCAACATCAATGCCGCGTGCGGCAATGTCGGTGGCGACCAGAATGTTGATCTTGCCCTTGCGGAAATCGCCCAGTGCCCGCTCGCGCTGTGGCTGGCTCTTGTTGCCGTGAATGGCGGCGGCATGGATGCCGACCGCGTTGAGGTTCTTCACCACCTTGTCGGCGCCATGTTTGGTCTGGGTAAAGACCAGCATGTGATCGGGATTTTCCTGGTTGACGAAATCTTTCAGCAGCCGCTGCTTGTCCGCCTGTTCGATATAGGTGACCTTCTGGTTCACCCGTTCGGCGGTGGTCGATTGCGGCGCCACCGAAACCTGCACCGGGTTGGTCAGGAACTGGTCGGCGAGCTGCGAAATGGTCTTGGGCATGGTCGCCGAGAAAAACAGGCTCTGCCGCTTGCGGGGCAGCAACGGAACGATTTTCTTGAGCGGCACGATAAAGCCGAGGTCGAGCATCTGGTCGGCTTCGTCGAGCACCAGAATTTCGACCTTGCCGAGATCCAGACTTCGCTGCTCGTGCAGGTCGAGCAGACGTCCCGGTGTCGCCACCAGAACATCAACGCCGCGCTGCAGGATGCGCTTTTGCCGGTTGATCGGCACGCCGCCAAAGGCCGACGTGACATAGAGACCGAGGCCTTTCGAATAGCCGACCATGCTGTCGGCAATCTGCCGTGCCAGCTCGCGGGTTGGCGCGAGTACCAGCATGCGGCATTCATTGCGGCCGGGTTTGCGCCGGTTGTTGAGCAGGTGATGGATCGACGGCAGCGAGAAGGCCGCGGTCTTGCCGGTACCTGTCTGGGCGATGCCGAGAATGTCCTTGCCTTCCAGCGCCGGCGGAATCGCCTGCTGCTGGATTGGGGACGGGGTCGTGTAGCCATTTTCGGCGACGCGTTGCTTGATTGGTTTCGCCAGTGCGAAATCAGTAAATTGGGTCAAAAATAATACCTTATATATAAGCAGCCTTCGTGCAGGCTCATCCCAAGTGGATGCTGCAAAAAGGGCAAGTCGTTAAGACGACCCGCGTGATCAGGCTGCCGGAAAAAATGAAGCATGGGGCGGTGCTACCGAAACAGGCCGATCCTGTCGGCAGGTTTCTCACGCTGATGCACCGCAAGACGAAACTCCGCCTTTGCTGCAATGCAACATAGAGAAGATGCTTGGAAAGTCAAGCTTTGTGATTACAGTGGAAACCGGATTCCCTCATTTACCCGGATATGCTCATGCTCAAGAAAATGCTTTGCCCGATGGCCGTTGTCACAATGGCCTTCACCCCTGCCAACGCCCAGGAAACCGCTTCCGGGGCCGCCGAACCGGTACGCGAAATTGGCGGTGGCGGCCGTCCAGTCGGCGAGATCTGGTCGCGCAGTCCGGTCTATGGCGCCAACGGCATGGCCGCGACGGCCCATCCGCTGGCCAGCCAGGTGGCGATCGATATTCTCAAGAAAGGCGGCAATGCGGTCGATGCGGCGATTGCGGCCAATGCGGCGCTGGGGCTGATGGAGCCGACGGGCAATGGGATTGGCGGAGATCTGTTCGCGATTATCTGGGATCCGAAAACGCAAAAGCTATACGGCCTCAACGCCTCGGGCAAAAGCCCGATGGGCACATCCTACGCAGAATTGCGTGAACAGCTGGGCGACCGGACCTCGATCCCGCCGCTCGGTCCCTTGCCTGTCACCGTCCCAGGTACCGTGGATGGCTGGTTTGAGCTGCATGGCAAGTTCGGAAAAATGTCCATGGCCGACATATTGGCGCCCACCATCACTTATGCCCGCGAAGGTCATCCGGTCGCGCCCGTGATCGCCCATTATTTCCAGCGCAACCTGTCGGCCTTTGAACGACGGCGGGAGATGATCGTTGAATTCGCCAACGCCCGGGCCACCTGGTTCGCCAATGGCGCGCCGAAGACCGGGGAAATGTTTAAAACCCGGATCTCGCCAATACGCTGAGCATGATTGCCAGCGGGGGACGCGATGCGTTTTACAAGGGCGATATCGCCCGGACCATGGATGCCTATTTCAAACGGATTGGCGGTAACTTGCGCTATGCGGACTTTGCCGCGCATAGCAGCCTCTGGGTCGAGCCGGGTTGCGTGCAGTATCGCAAGGGCTATGAATTGTGCGAGCTGCCGCCCAACAGCCAGGGTTTCGCCGCGCTGCAGATGGCGAATATTCTGAAAAATATCGATCTCGCGCAATATCCCCGCGGGAGCGCAAAGGTCCTGCACTATATCACCGAAGCCAAGCGATTGGCTTTCGAGGACGTGGCGCGTTTCTATGCCGATCCCGAGATGTCGCCTGCCCCGCTCGACTGGCTGCTCAGCGATGCATATGGAAAAGAGCGGTTCGCGCTGATCAATCCGGAAAAGGCTGCGCCCGAATTCGGGCCCGGCGAACCGAAGCTGGAGGGCGAAGGTGACACCACCTATCTGACCGTGGCCGACAAGGACGGCATGATGGTCTCGCTGATCCAGTCCAATTATCGCGGCATGGGCAGCGGGCTGGTCGCCGACGGGCTGGGCTTCATGTTCCAGGACCGCGGCGAGCTCTATTCGCTCGATCCCGGTCATCCCAATGTCTACGCACCCGGCAAGCGGCCGTTTCAGACGATCATTCCTGCCTTCATGAAAAAGGACGGCAAGCCTTATATGTCCTTCGGTCTGATGGGTGGCGGGATGCAGCCGCAGGGCCATGTTCAGGTGATGATCAACATGGTCGATTATGGCATGAACCTGCAGGAAGCCGGCGATGCCGCGCGGCTCAACCATGATGGCGGTCGAGCGCCGACCAACGATCTGGCAGGCACTGGCGCCGATCTGCTCGGCACGCTCAATGTCGAGCCGGGAATTTCAGATGAAACCGTAGAGCAACTGAAAGCCATGGGGCATAATGTGCGCCGCGTGTCTAACGGCATCATGTTCGGCGGCTATCAGGCTATCGTGCGCGATCCCGAAACCGGCGTCTATCATGGTGCCACCGAGATGCGGAAAGACGGACAAGCGATCGGCTACTAGGCGGTTGCGGGGAAGGAGGATCTCGTGAAAGCGCTGGAAAGCGATGCCCCGCTGATCGTCTATGTCGACGTCAAAAGCCCCTATGCCTTTGTCGCGATCCGGCCGATCCTGGCGCTGGAAAAAGAGCTGGGTATCGATTTTGACTGGCGCCCGCTGACGCTGGATATCCCGAGCTATCTGGGATCAGCGGAAAAGAAAAAAGGCAAGGTCGTGGCATCCAAGGGGCGCAGCCAAAAGACGTGGAACGCGATCCGCTATTCCTATCGCGACGCTCGGCGATATGCGGAGCGACAGGGACTGATGCTCAAGGGTACCGAGAAAATCTGGGACTCCAGCATCGCCAATATCGGGATCATGTGGGTCACGCAGAATGCGCGGGACAGGCTGGGCGCTTATCTGGAAGCAGTCTACCCACCTTTCTGGCGGCGCGAGCTGGATATTGAAGATGTGGCGGTTGTGGAAGCCTGTCTGGAGGCCGCAGGCGTGAACAGCAGTGGCTTTGCCGAGTTCGTGTCAGGCGAAGGCCGGGCGGCGCACGATGCATTGCAGGCGCAGTTCCATCCATCCGGTATCTATGGCGTGCCGACCTTCGTGATCGACGGCGAGATTCTGTTTGGCCGCGAGCATATTCCGTGGGTCCGCTGGAAACTGTCGGGGTCCAACGGGGATGCCCCTGACATCGCCTATGAGATCACGCCATGCTGACCGTCCATATCGACTTTAAGTCTCCGGCCGCCTGGCTCGCCGTCCGGCCTACTCTGGCGTTGGCGGAAAAACATGGCGTTCCCATTACATGGAAACCGTTCCCGACATTTGAACGGCCGATGCCCGAATTGCCCGAAAAAGCCAGTGTCGGCGAGACCCACCGCAAGGTTCGAGCAGAATCGCGGCGCCGTATCTTCCGCAAATATGCCGCACTTCAGGGGCTGGAGCTCAACTTTCCTGAAGTGCCACAAGGAACGGATCTCGCGCTAGGGGCGCTGGAGCTGATCTCGGGTGATCGCACCGCCTATGTCGAGGCCGCATTCAAGGCCTATTGGGAGGACCAGGCGGACCTCAATGATCCGAAAACGGTCACGTCTCTGATCGCGCAGTCAGTTGCCAAGCCTTTTGCAGCTGATCCCGAAAATTGTCAAACGGCATTGGTCGCCGCAACCGAGACTGCAGAAGCCATTGGCGTCGTTGATGCCCCTGCCTACTGGATCGCGAACCAGCTGTTCATCGGCCGGGAACATATCCCGTGGATCAGCGAAATACTGGCTGGCCAGGACTGAGTCCGGGAATTTCCCGGCGGCCCGGGCTGCTTCTCCCCTCCATTCTTCAATGCTGCTGCCCACTGTGCTATGCCTTGGGCTGGAGGCAAGACGGAATGGCGGAAATAATCCATAGGGGGGACGGGAATTTCGGGTCCTTTTCGATATTGCGACTGAACACCGACCTTGTCCCCCATGCCCACCCGGAAGCGCAGATCGTTTTCGCTCTGGAGGACCAGATCGACGATGTCATCTTCGTCAATGACGAGCCTGTAAATCTGGATATTCACACCAGTGTTTTCGCGAATCCCATGGAAAAGCACTCCCACAAGCTCCGGTCCGGCGAAGGCGAGGATATGGTCCTGTATTTTGAAAGAAGATGGTTGACCGACAT
>JBCBZY010000321.1:0-3192 GCA_039815115.1 Pseudomonadota bacterium
AGTGATATAATACACTATAACAGCTGCTGATTTGATCAGGAGATTATCATGTCAGCAATGCCCGTTTCCCTCATCGCGGCCCTGGCGCTCACCAGCGCTGGTGTCGCTTCAGAAACCGTCACCAAACCCGAGGTGATCACATTTGGCTCTTCTGTGGCGGACATGCAGGACCGGTTGGCCTCGCTTTGCACAACAATTACTGTGCGTACATTTGATCCGCCCAGGATGCCGATTGCCAAAACGTCGCATCAGCAGATTGACTGTCAGGGATTTGCATTCATGGGCGAGCTTCGTCTGGCGGAATTCGTGTTTGCTGATGATCAGCTGCAACTGGTCTGGATCCTGGTCGATGCAGATGATCAGGATCGCACCATTGACGCGATGCGCAAAGCCTATGGATCACAAGGTCTGGAGAACAGCATGGCCATTGCATTTCCTGAGTACCGAACGGCTTGGCGGTTCGAGCCTGCGGAAGTGCTGTTTTATTCACAGGACGTCGCGCCAATGTTCGAAGCCAGATTTGGAGAGCCAGCGACCCAGCCATCTGGCCGGTCTAAAGACTGACCTGGCCGGTCGACACGCCGGCGAGGACCGCGCCGACCTTGTTGTGGACACCAAATTTGGCGTAAATCCGCCGTGTATAACTGTCGACTGTCGCCGGCTGGACCCCGAGAATGGTGGAAATGTCGGTGATGCTCTTGCCGAAGGCCAGCCATTGCAAGACTTCCGATTCCCGCTTTGATAGCGCGATATTCTCCATCTTGTCAGCAAAGCAGGCGATGATCTTTATGTGGGAAACACTTGCCAGCGCTTCCAGTTCGCAGCAGGTTCCGGACGGCAAGGAATGAATGTCCTGCGGAAATCCGAAACACATGCACCCCTCTATCTTGTAGGGTCCGTAAACCGGAATGATATATTCATCGACAATACCGCGGCTCGCGACGCTTTTGCTAATTTTTTCCGCGAAACCCTTGTTGATTACGCTCTCGCCCGCGAGCAGCGACAGGTAAGTGGTTGGCACGCCGTTGGAGATAATGACATCATGAATATTTTCGATCTGCTTCTGCAGGGCGATATTGCGGGCGGCTTTCCGGTTTGACCAGGCGTTGCTGAACAACAGCCGCGGGATGTTGGTTGCCGGAGAATGGACAGCGGGTGTGATGTGATAGGTGAAGGAGACAGAACCGAGAGCCTGCGAATTGCGCAAAATTCGTTTGACCATGCTGAACGGAGAGCGCGCAGTACCGGTTTTTCGAATCCCAGGTTCAAACTTCACGACAAGACTTCCCTCTCAAGTCATTGCGAAATCACGAATTCCCTTATACCCACTTCCCCCTATTCAGACTGTAACGCGAACACGCGACAGGCTGCCCGGCGATACCCGGAGAGGAATTCACTATTCTTAACCGCCTGATTAAATCTTCAATTGCAACCGGACGTCGCGGATGGCATAAGCTGCGGAAAATCCGGGAGAGACGGACATGGCGACTCATATCGCTGACAAGGTAGACACGACCGGGGAATCAGCTCCGCAAATGGTGGATGTTCTTATTGTGGGGGCAGGGATTTCCGGAATCGGGATGGCGGTGCATCTCCGCCAGAAATGCCCGGAAAAAAGCTTTGCCCTTCTTGAGCGCCGCGATGACATTGGCGGGACCTGGAACCTGTTCCAGTATCCCGGCATTCGTTCGGACAGCGACATGCATACGCTGGGCTTCAATTTCGAACCGTGGACCGAGCAAAAGGCGATTGCTGATGGCCCCTCGATCATCAATTATCTCCACCGGATCAAGGCGAAACATGATCTGGAGCAGCACATCCATTTCGGACACAAAGTGCTCTTGGCGAGCTGGTCGAGCGAGGATGCCCGCTGGACTGTCACCGCCGAGAAATCGGATGGTACCACCACTGTCATGCATGCAGGCTTCGTCTATATGGGCGCTGGTTATTATGACTATGACAATCCCTATGACGCGCAGATAGAAGGACTGCAGTCGTTCAAGGGCGATGTGTTGCATCCGCAATTTTGGCCGCAGGATTATGATTATGCGGGCAAGAAAGTGGTGATCATCGGCAGCGGTGCGACAGCTGTTACCATTGTTCCGGTCATGGCCGAAACCGCAGCGCATGTGACCATGTTGCAGCGGACACCAACCTGGTATGCGGCGCGGCCGGCAAAGGACTGGCTGGCGAATAGTTTGCGCAAGATCATGCCGGAAAGCTGGGCCTACAAAATTATTCGCAAGAAAAATGTCTGGATGCAGGATCTGACATTCCGCACAGCGCGGGACAAGCCCGAGAAAGTAATCAAAAAGCTTGAAAAGCCGATGAAGAGGGAACTGGGCGACAAATATAACAAGGCAGATTACACACCGCCTTATGGTCCTTGGGAACAGCGGCTTTGTCTCGTTCCGGACAGCGACATGTTCAAGGCGATTGCTTCGGGCAAGGCAGACGTGAAAACCGGCCATATCGAAACGGTCACCGAGACTGGTGTGAAGCTGACATCCGGCGAGGAACTGGAAGCAGATATCATCGTCACCGCCACCGGGCTGAAACTGGCAGTGGCTGGCAAGGTCGCGTTCGAAGTCGACGGCAAACCCGTCCACTGGCCTGATCATTATTATTACAAAGGCTGTATGTTCTCCGACATTCCGAACATGGCGATCGTGTTTGGTTATCTCAACGCGAGCTGGACGCTGAAGGCGGATATCGTTTCGGAATATGTCTGCCGGGTGATCAATCACATGGACAAGACCAGCACAAGGATCGCCAATCCCCGGCTCACCACCGAACTGGAACAGGAGGAACTGTTCGACTTTTCCTCCGGCTACATCCGGCGATCCATTGACGAACTGCCGCGCAATAGCACGGCGATGCCGTGGAAGCTGAACCAGGATTATCTGTTCGACAAGAAGATCCTGCTCAATGACCCTGTGGATGACGGGGTGATGCAGTTTTATGGCCCAAACAGTGCAGGGGCCGGGGCTGAAGACCCAGAAGCGCTGGAGGCAGCGGAGTAGGGGGCGACCTTTCATCCTTCGACGAGCTCAGGATGAGCGGGGGGCTTGGAATAGCGGAGGGGTTTTAGAGTCCTTATTTAGACCTCAGGCGCCGGGCGCGGGCATCCGCCCGCTTGGCTTTCCTCGCATAAGCTCGGGCGCGCGGTCGCGCTTGCCTCGCTGCGCTCGG
>JBCBZY010000130.1:0-7654 GCA_039815115.1 Pseudomonadota bacterium
CGTCGCTGCTGATACTGGACTGTTTCAGGCTCTGCCGGATCGTCTCGCTTTCCGAGATATTGAGACGGCAGCCCAGGCTGACAATGTCCGGCCCGCTCATCCGAACTCGTCCCAGTCGGTTTTTCCGGTGAAGACATGGGTGGTCGGGCCACTCATCTTGATGGTTCCGCCTTCTTCCCAGCTGATGGAAAGCGGTCCACCAGGCAAGTCAACTTTGACGGGTGTGCTGACTAAGCCCCGTTTTATTGCAGCAACGGCAGTCGCGCAGGCCCCGGTTCCACAGGCCTGAGTCAGGCCGACACCGCGTTCCCAAACGGATAGCTTGACGATGTCACCAACCATGCTGGCGACATTGACATTAACCCTGTTCGGGAAGAGCGGATCGACTTCGATCATTGGGCCGAGCCGGTCCAGCTCGATCATACTACTCTCTTCAACAAAAAAGATCACATGCGGGTTGCCGACATTGACTGCCGCCGGATTCTGCAGATCTTCCCAGCCTACCGGCATGTGGAGCGTGTCCATCGCATAGGCGAGCGGGATGGCATCCCATTCGAACCGCGGTTGACCCATGTCGACAATGGCACCCTGTTCGGTTGCGTTTCCCGAAATCAATCCCCCGGATGTTTCGATAGTGGTCGTGGCACCCAGCAGTTTTGCAACACAGCGAGCGGCATTGCCGCAGGCCTCAACCTCGCCGCCATCGGCATTGAATATCTGCATGCGCACGTCGGCCTGATCGGAGGCCCGCAAGACAATAAGCTGATCGCAACCGATGCCATGTTGTCGATGGGCAATTGCCGCGGCTTGCTGTTTGCTGATCTCCCATTCCTCAGAACGCATGTCGATAATGACAAAATCATTGCCCAGACCATGCATTTTGTAAAAGGAGCCGATGTTCATGGACGCGGATTTAGGGATGAAGGCCCGGCAAGTCCAGCCAATCAGTATCGGCTGACGAGTTAGCCAAGCAAATGGACCAGCTTTTGAGGTTTATCCGGCCTTGCGCGGTTGATCCTCGATGGGTGCGTTCTGCTCCCCGGCGTCGACTGCTGCCGGTTTGACCGGTTCGGGCAGAAGATTGCGCTCGGCGAGCAGCTTCCGGGTCTGCTGCATCGACAGCGGACGTCCGTAATACCAGCCCTGACCTTTGGCACAGCCAATATTGCGCAATTCGCTTTCAATGGCCTTGTCTTCAATACCTTCGGCCGTGATCGGCATGCCCAGGCTTTCGCCGAGACCGGTAATCGCCTTGACAATGGCGGCACTTTCGGGATTTTCCAGAATAGACGTCACAAAACTGCGATCAATCTTGATCCGGTCAAAGGGCAGGGCGCGCAAGTGGGCCAGCGAGCTGTAACCGGTTCCGAAATCATCCAGAGAGATGCGGATACCCTGGTTTTTGAGACTGCCGACAATGGATTGCGCGAGGCTGAGATTTTCAAACAGAGAACTCTCGGTAATCTCGATTTCCAGGCGTGTCGGCGGGAAACCTGTTTCGACGAGCAATTTCACGATTTTCTGCGCCAGCCAGGGGTCGAGCAGCTGAACAGGAGATATGTTGATCGAAATGCTCAGGCTCGGATCCCACAATTTGGCATCCTCGAAAGCCTGCCGCATTATACTGAGTGACAGATCCCCGATCATCCCTGTTTCTTCTGCGATCGGTATAAAAACCTCGGGAGAAACGAGACCCTGCGTGGGAGATTCCCAGCGGGCGAGCATTTCAAAACCGGTCAACTTGCCGGTCGCAAGGTCAATTTGCTGTTCGTAATAGGGTACAAACTCGCCAGCGGGAATGCCCTTGCGCATGCCGGATTCAATTGTGTTTCGGGTCTGCAATTCCTGTTCCATCGAACTGTCAAACCAGCAGAACCGGTTGCGGCCCTGCTTTTTCGCGCCATACATGGCGATATCCGCCCTGCGCATCAGAACTTCAACGTCGTCCGCTTCATAGTCAAAGCGCGACATGCCAATGGACGTTGTCACAACCAGATGATTGCCATTTTCCACAATCGGGGCAGCAATGGTCTCGATCAGATCATCGGCAATCCGGTCGACCATTTCCGGCTGATCCGGGTCAAACAGGAATGCGCAGGCGAATTCGTCACCGCCAAGGCGTGATACAAGATTATTTGCTGGCAAGGCACGGGCGATACGTTTCGCCACTTCCTTGAGCACGGTGTCACCGGCGCTGTGGCCGTGAACATCATTGACGTTCTTGAAATTGTCCAGATCGAGCATCAGAAAGGCGATGCTCTTGTTTTTTCTCTGGGCTTTCTGGATCATTTCGGACGTGCGTTCGGCCAGGCTGCGGCGATTCAGAAAACCGGTCAAAGGATCGGTGGCAGCGAGCGATTGCGCACGTTCTTCGGCCGCCTTGCGCTCGGAAACTTCGGTGGTCAGATCACGATATCGACGCCATCCGAACAATATCAATGCGATGTTGAGCAAAAAAGCCGAAACCAGCATTTTGTCGCTGGCCGCACCATAGCCGGAAAGCGAAGCGATCGCGTCGGACAAGACCGTTCCGCCTGTACCGACAAACATCAGGATCGAAACGATGACAATCGCGCCGGTGAAGACGTCGCGACGGGCGCTTGCGGCATGCTTGTTGCCCGTGTCGGGTTTTGTAGACGCTGAGATCTGTTGATCCATGACGTGTTCTGTTCCCACTATTAATGCAGGCTTCCTATGGAGCAAAAATCCTCAATTTCTGGTTAAGATAAGGAAGGTGCGGGCGAAACAGGGCTTGCAGGCGGCGAGAGATTACCCTAAGGCCCTCACTCACGATTGCCCATTGGGGTAGTCACAAATCAGTTTCGAGTGTAAAACTCACACGTCGGTCAGCGAGGTTTCGCCCACCGGCGTTTTTTGCGTTGGACCATTTTGCAGCCCGGAAAGCTGCGCCATTTAAAGAATGGCGGAGACATGTTTGACAAGTAACGCGACCGCCTTGGCGGAGTTTTTGACAAGCTGCGCGGCCGCGGGGCTCTGAAAGAGGAAGATGTTCGCGCAGCGATGCGCGAAGTGCGGATTGCGCTGCTCGAAGCGGATGTCGCACTGCCGGTCGTCCGCGAATTCGTTGAAAAGGTCACGGAAAAGGCTGTCGGACAGTCGGTTCTCAAGTCTGTCACACCGGGCCAGCAAGTGGTCAAGATCGTCAACGACGGTCTGACGGAAATGCTGGGATCCGAGGTCAGCGAGCTGGATCTGGCCGTTGCTCCGCCGGCGATCGTCATGATGGTCGGCCTGCAGGGTTCTGGTAAGACCACGACAACGGCCAAGATCGCCAAGCGATTGAAGGACAAGGACAACAAGAAAGTCCTGATGGCTTCGCTTGATGTCAACCGACCGGCGGCGCAGGAGCAGCTGGCGGTGCTGGGTGAACAGATTGATGCGGCCACCTTGCCGATTGTCGAGGGCCAGCAGCCGGTCGAGATCGCCAAACGGGCACTTCAGGCCTCCAAGCTGCAGGGTTTTGACGTTCTGATGCTCGATACGGCGGGTCGGCTCCATGTTGATCAGCAGCTGATGGATGAGATGAAGGCGGTTGCCGATGTTGCAACGCCTCAGGAAATTCTACTCGTGGTCGACTCCCTGACGGGTCAGGATGCGGTCAATGTCGCGAAGAACTTCTCTGAACAGGTGGATCTGAGCGGCGTTGTCCTCACGCGAATGGACGGTGATGCCCGCGGTGGTGCCGCCCTGTCGATGCGCTCTGTGACCGGCAAGCCGATCAAATTTGTCGGTGTCGGCGAAAAGATTGATGCGCTGGAAGAATTCCATCCCGAACGCGTGGCTGGCCGGATCCTCGGGATGGGCGATGTGGTCAGTCTGGTCGAAAAAGCGGCCCAGGTTGTCGACAAGGAAGAGTCCGAAGCGCTGGCCGAACGCATGGCCAAGGGTCAGTTTGACATGAACGATCTGCGCTCCCAGCTGCGCCAGATGACCAAAATGGGCGGCCTGGGCGCATTGGCGAACATGATGCCAGGCATGAAGAAGGCCAAGGCTGCCATGGCTGGCGGTGCGATGGACGACAAGGTGCTGCTGCGCATGGATGCGATTATCGGGTCGATGACCAAGCAGGAACGGGTCCGTCCCGGTCTGCTCAATGCGAAACGCAAGCGCCGCGTGGCGATGGGGTCAGGTACCACGGTTCAGGACGTCAACAAGTTGCTGAAAATGCATCAGGAAATGTCCAAGGCGATGAAGCGCATCAGGAAAATGGGCGGAATCAAGGGTCTGATGTCGATGTTTGGCGGCGGCGGAGGGGCTGCTGGCGCCGGCATGGGCGGTCAGGATGGCGGTCTGGGCGGAATGCCGGGACTTCCCGACATGACACCAGGCAATATCCCGCCGGATCTCGCGAATTTATTGAACAAGAAAAAGTAATCGAACAATTTGAATTTTGGAATTTTTAGAAAGGTTTATCAATGTCAGTAGCAATGAGAATGTCCCGGGGCGGCTCCAAGAAGCGTCCTTATTACAAGATCGTGATCGCGGATATCCGCGCACCGCGTGACGGCAAGTTTATCGAGCGTATCGGAAGCTACAATCCGCTGCTCGCCAAGGATGACGAAAAGCGCGTCATTCTGGACATCGAACGGGCCAAGCACTGGCTCGAAGTCGGTGCCAAGCCTTCGGATCGGGTGGCACGGTTCCTGGATGCAGCCGGCCTGATGAAGCGCGAAGCGCGCAACAATCCCAACAAGGCGAAGCCGGGCGAGAAAGCGACCGAGCGCGCGGAAGAGAAAGCCGAGAAGGCTGCGGCTGCAGAAGAATCGGCCAAGGAAGCTGCTGCTGCGCCAGCCGAAGAAGCTCCAGCTGAAGAAGCTGCAGCAGAAGCTCCCGCGGAGGAAGCTGCGGCAGAAGCGCCTGCAGAAGAGCCCGCTGCTGAAGAGGCTCCCGCTGAAGAAGCAGCAGCCGAAGACGCACCTGCGGAAGAAAAACCCGCTGAAGAAGCCCCGGCTGAAGAAGCCAAGGCTGATGATGCTGGCGAAGAAAAGGCCGAAGGCTAAAATGATCAAGCCCCTCCTCTTCAGAGGAGGGGTTGGGGTGGTGGCGATTGCGAGAAACGGGCTGAAAAGCCAGCTTTCTGTCTCGCCTCATCCCACCCCAACCCCTCCCTTGAAAGGGAGGGGCTTTTTATGAGTGATCCGGACACACAGGTCCCGCTCGCCGTCATCATTGGCGCGCACGGGGTGGCGGGCGAGGTCCGGATCAAGCTGTTCTGCGACAGCCTCGACAGTCTCTCGCAGCATAAGTCCTATAATGATGGCACATTGACGCTGAAAAAGGTCAAGCCGCATAAAATGGGCGCGATTGCCCGCTTTTCCGAAATCACCGACCGCAACGCCGCCGAAGCCGCGCGTGGCACGGAATTGTCGGTTCCCCGCTCCGCGCTGCCAGCGCTGGACGAGGACGAATTTTATCACATCGATATCATCGGCTTGCGCTGCGTATCCGACAATGGCGAGGAACTGGGCAAGGTCTTCGCCATCTACGAATTCGGAGCGGGTGACGTGATCGAGATCGAACGCGCCAGCGGCAAAAAGTTCATGGTGCCCATCGGTGCCATAGACATGCGGAGCGATCCTGCGATTGTGAAGGCGGAGTTTGTGGAGTGATGGATTCCGATTTGATGGTTCCTGCCTTGGCGATCCTGGTTTTTCTTCCGGTCGTGTATCTCGTTCTAAACAGGGCATTTGGTCTTTCAGAATACAAGTTGGTCATGGGTTCAATTTTCATTAGTTCAGTCCTCGCGACCTTATTTTGGTATTGGCGTCGCGATCCGTTTGTTGCTGGGCTAAATGCAATCGGCCCTATATGGGCAACGGCTGGCATAGTGTTCATCATTTTTGGCGCTATATCAGCCATCTTAGCCATTGCTCTGACAAGATTTTTCCCTTTGGAGTAAAATGATCTTCCACACCCAAATCCTCACCCTCTATCCGGACATGTTCCCGGGACCGCTGGGCACTTCGCTGGCCGGCCGGGCACTGGAGGAGGGTAAATGGGCGCTAGGCACGATCAACCCCCGTGACTTTGCCACAGACAAGCATCGCAGCGTTGACGATACGCCCGCTGGCGGCGGGGCGGGCATGGTTTTGCGGGCTGACGTCATGGCGTCGGCGGTGGATCATGCGCTCGCAAACCAGCCAGATGCGCCGGTTCTGGCGATGACACCGCGCGGAAAACCGCTGAACCAGGCGCGTGTGCGGGAACTGGCTGCCGGGCCTGGCGTGACCATAATGTGCGGGCGGTTCGAGGGATTTGACGAGCGGATATTCGAGGCGCGACCGATTGAAGAGGTCTCGATCGGCGATTATGTGCTGTCCGGCGGAGAAATGGGCGCTTTGGTGCTTTTAGACGCTTGCATTCGGCTGCTTCCCGGGGTAATGGGCGCGGCTCGTAGCGGAGATGAAGAGAGTTTCGAGACGGGGCTTCTGGAATATCCGCACTATACCCGGCCTCAGAAATGGGAAGGGCGCATCATCCCTGAAGTCTTGCGATCGGGGGATCATGCGAAAATTGCTGCTTGGCGGAAACAAAGGGCAGAGGAAGATACACGGCTAAGGCGGCCGGATTTATGGGAACGTCACAGGGACGCTCCGGATCAGTCGCCCTCTGGTGCGCAAGGACAGAAAAAGGAAGATCGGTCATGAACCTGATCCAGACACTTGAGAAAGAAGCTGTAGAAGCATTTGCAGCATCGAAAGATATCCCCGAATTTCGTGCCGGCGACACGCTGCGCATCGGTGTACGCGTCGTTGAAGGCGAACGCGTTCGTACCCAGAATTTTGAAGGTGTGTGCATCGCACGGACCCAACGCGGCATGGGCTCCAACTTCACGGTAAGGAAAATTTCCTTCGGTGAAGGTGTTGAGCGTGTGTTCCCGCTTTACTCGCCGAATATTGAAAGCATTACCGTCGTCCGCCGTGGTGTCGTGCGTCGTGCCAAGCTTTACTATCTGCGTGGCCGGACAGGTAAACGGGCACGTATTGCGGAACGCCGCGTGAACCAGCCTGCCAAGGGCGCAGAAGCCAAGTAAAGACAGCTTCTCAACAATTTCAGGCAGCCGGTTCTCCCAAAACGGAAAACCGGCTGTTTTCGTTTTAAAATTCCTCCGTCACCCTGAACCTGTTTCAGGGTCCATCTTACGGCTTGAAACCTGCTTCAAGAGGTGAAATGGGTGCTGAAACAAGTTCAGCCTGACGATTTGGTCAAAGTTTGAAGGATGTAGTCATGGGTTACAAAGTCGCAGTTGTCGGCGCCACCGGGAATGTCGGGCGCGAGATGCTCAACATCTTGGCAGAACGGGAATTCCCGCTCGATGATATCGCCGCCGTCGCCTCGCCGCGCTCTCAGGGCAGCGAAATTGAAATGGGTGAAACCGGCAAGATGCTCAAGGTCAACAATATCGAGCATTTCGACTTTTCCGGATGGGACATGGCGCTGTTTGCTGCCGGTTCCGGCCCGACCAAGCAATTTGCGCCCAAGGCAGCGGCTGCCGGTTGTACGGTGATCGACAACAGCTCGCTTTATCGCATGGATCCCGATGTCCCGCTGATCGTGCCGGAAGTGAACCCGGATGCGATTGACGGCTACAAGGCGAAGAATATCATCGCCAACCCCAATTGCTCGACCGCAC
>JBCBZY010000236.1:0-4604 GCA_039815115.1 Pseudomonadota bacterium
CTGCCTCTCGAAAATGCTTTTCGACTGCCAGCAGGAACCCAGGTCGAGAATAGCGTTCCATACAATAACGGCCAGATCGAGATTCAGGGCCTTGGCAGCCAGGCAATTGTTGCCGCCTGTATCCCGCAGGCCCCGAAACTGGCGCTGGACATGTGCGCGGGGGCGGGTGGCAAAACCCTCGGTTTGGCAGCCGGATTGCCGGAAGATGCCCGGATCATTGCCGCAGATACCGACAAGCGGCGTCTTGGCCGGTTGGCCCCGCGCCAGCAAAGGTCCGGCATCCGGGATATCGAGACGCTGCTACTCGACCCCGGCAAGGAAGATCAGGTCCTCGCGCCGTTCACAGGCCAGTGTGATCTCGTGCTGATCGATGCCCCTTGTTCGGGAACCGGAACATGGCGTCGCAATCCCGAATTGCGCTGGCGCATGACACCCGAACGGCTGGAGCGAACGGTCAAATTGCAGGGCAGGTTGCTTGAACTGGGTAGCCGGATGGTCGCGCCGGGCGGACGTCTTGTCTATGCGGTTTGCTCGTTGCTGGATGACGAAGGCGCGTCCCAAACCGGGAAATTCCTTGGAAAACACCCGGATTGGCAGCATATTGAGGTTGATTTGCCGCTGGGCCGGCCATATCGTAAAGGTTCTCTTCTTTCACCGTATCAAGACGGAACGGATGGCTTTTATTTCACCTGTCTCGAAAAATTGTGATACCAAATCATGTTAAGCGCCGGTGCAGGTGAATCTGCTAAGGAGCACGAAACCCTTTTGGAGCTGATTATGCGTTTTTCACCTGCTGTTCTGGCTGTTTCCCTTGTATTTGCTACTGTTTCAAGCGCCAGCTTCGGACAATCCGCGGATATCGAGATCAAACCACGGTCGGTCGAGCTGATGAAAATGGGCGAAAAAGCCCAGACCAAGGGCAATTTGCAGCTGGCGACGGATCTCTATGAAACTTCCCTGGCCGTTGATCCGCGCAACGGATCGGCATTTGTCGCACTGGCGCAGATCGCGCGGGTACAGAAACTTCCGGGAAAAGCCATTCGGCTTTATCGGGAAGCGCTTATTCTTGATCCGAATAATCTTGATGCCCTTGCCGGGCAGGGAGAGGCTTTGGTTCAGCGCGGCGCAGTGGAAAAGGCCAAGCTGAACCTGTCACGGTTGGAAACTGTATGCCGTGGCCGCTGCGACCAGACTCGCCAGCTGGCTACTGTCATCACCGCTTCGGAGAAAAAGCCGGTTATGTCGGCCCAGGCAGTGACACCGAAACCGAAAGTGGCTGAAGAAAAGCCGGTTTCCGAGACTCCCTGATCGTCAAAAATCGTAGATTAAGGTGGCACGGCTTTGCGTGTCCGTCTTAACGCGTCCGTCGGGCGGATCGGTTTCATGCTCGATCGTATAGGCAAAGCGTGCGGACAGGCGACCGATCAGCTTGGCATCAAGAGCAGTTGTCGCTGTAAATGTATTGCTGCCTGACGAGAATATCGCGTTCGCCGATGCGAAACCGTCAGACTCAGCGAGTACGGTCGCCCCGCCATCCTGCGACAGTTTCAGGTTCCTGGAGATTTGCCAGTCGAAATCTATGCCGAGCAATCCGGCGAGACTGCTGTCTGAACCGCCATCTGCAAACTCGGTCAGGCGCCATGCCGGCCCGGCCTTGAGGTTCAATGTTACGTCGTCGTTGCGAATGACCGAATATCCCAGTCCGCCAGACAATGTATAACGGGCATCAAAGCCCTGAAACTGATCACGTTCAAACATGCCAAGACCATAGGCATAGAACCGGTCGTCAAACTTGTATTCCGGCTCGAGACTGGTTTTGAACTGTTCGCGCGTGGTGACGCCATTGCTGCGCTGATAGTCAGCGCGCGCGAGAAATTTCAGGCGCCATTTGACGGCGTCTTTGTTGAGTTTCAAACCGCCGCTCAACCCGGTATTACTGCTGTTTCCGGTCGTTCTGAACGCGCCGATTTCTCCTTCGCCTGACCAGTTCTCAAAAAACCCAGCTTCCAGCTTCTCCTGTCTTGCAGCTTTCTCGATTTGCTCTCGAGCAGCTGTGTGTCTGGCGACCATGGCATTGATTTCATCCACGTCATCTGGATTGGTCTTGCGGGCGATTTTGGCCACACTTTGGACATCGGCATCAATACCGGATTTTATGGCGGCTTCGAGCATGGCCTTTACCGGAGCAGGCAATTCGGCGTGAAGCGGAGCCGCTGACCCCGTCAACAATGCGAGGATGATCAATTTTCTCGGGTTCAGCATGCTGTGTTACGCCAGCCTTTCTTTTGTCACGTCACGTCCTGTTTCAGATCAACCTTTCAAACTCATTGATGATCGCGCGGTACAGCTTGCGTTTGAATGGTACAATCAGATCAGGCAATTCCGGTGCTGACACCCATTGCCAAGCCGAAAATTCCGGATGTTTGGTAGCGATGTTGACGTCCGAATCTTCACCGCTGAACCGCATCAGGAACCAGGTTTGCCGCTGCCCGCGAAACTTGCCTTTCCATATTTTGCCCATAAGCTCATCGGGCAGGTCATAAAAATGCTCTTCGGCACTTCGTGCCATAATCTGGACATGGCGCGCCGTGATTCCGGTTTCCTCTTCCAGCTCCCGCAAGGCCGCTATTTCGGCATCTTCGCCCGGATCTATGCCGCCCTGGGGCATTTGCCATGCGTCAGGATAGGCGCTGTCTTTCGCATCCAGTCGTTGCCCGGCGAAGACCTGTCCCCGGCGATTGACCAGCATGATGCCTGCACATGGCCGATAGGGCAGGCCGGCATAGGGATCTTTGTTTTCCGTCACAGACTCGCCAGTGTGTTTTTGAGGGCGTTGCAGATATTGTCGATGTCCTTTTGCGCGGACGGGATTCCTTTCCGCAAGCAGATCAGTCCGTGGATATTGCCATCCGCTTCGAGATAAGTGACCGGAACGCCAGCCTCGACCAGTTTGGCAGCATAGCTTCGGCCCTGATCGCGCAACGGATCCAGCCCTGCGGTAATCAGCACTGTGGGCGGGCTGCTGGCCAGATCGCCATGGATCGGATCGCATCGCACATCGCTGGCATCGCCGGCATAATGTCCGGAAAAATAGTCCATGCTGGCCTTCGTCAAAAGGAATCCGTCCGCAAATTCGACTATGGATCCCCCAGCTGCCGTGCTGTCGACCACCGGATAAATGGGCACTTGGGCAATGACCGGAACGGCAGCCGGATTTTTCTGCAGATCCTGTGCAGCCACAATAGCAAGATTGCCGCCCGCACTGTCGCCGCAAGTGATCAGGCCATCAATCTCAAAACCGAACTCCGCGGCCGCATTATCGACGACCCACCGGGTCGCCGCCTCGCAATCATCCGGAGCTGCCGGGAACGGGGCTTCCGGAGCCAGACGATAGTCGACAGCCACAATCGGCAAATCCATCTGCGCGGCCATTTCCGTGCAAAATGGATGATGACTTTCAAGATCACCGATCACAAAGCCACCGCCATGATAGAACATGATCACCGGCCCTTTTTCACGGCTTTCCCGGGAGTCATAATAGCGCAGCTTGATGTCGCCCGCTGGTCCCGGGCAGGTCAGGTCCCGTACGATGGCCAGCTCGGTGGGTTCAGCATCAACCAGAAACCGCATCGCGACATAGGCTTCGCGAGCTGCCGGAGGTTCCATTTCGTTCATCGGAACCTCCACGGCCGCCTCCAGCATCGTCAGCAGGGCCTGCGTGTCTGGTCTTACAAATGCTGTGGTCATCCGGAATCTCCCTTTGTTTTGCAGCCGACTAGATCAGACGGGCGCGCGCATGCAAGGGCTATTCTATAGGTTTCGCGCCAAACAAATACTTTATCCCTAATAGTTTTTGTGGTTTGAAGCTGGGAAGGAAAGTGCTCTAGGGGCATGTTCCGGAAAGTTGATTGTGGATTGGATTTATGGCGACAGCGCTCAAACAGGATGACGAAGGCAACGGCCCGGCAGAAAATGCCGAGAATGTAGTTGTCCGCTTTGCAGGTGACAGCGGCGACGGGATGCAGCTCACTGGCGGACAGTTCACGCTGTCGACAGCACTGGCGGGCAATGATCTTGCAACATTCCCGGACTTTCCTGCAGAAATTCGCGCGCCGCAGGGAACGCTATTTGGTGTGTCGGCGTTTCAGATCAATTTTGGCAGCCGTGTCATCGAGACCGCCGGTGACCAGCCGGACGTCCTGATCGCGATGAACCCCGCAGCCCTAAAGACCAATGTCGAAGACCTCCGGCCTGGTGGTCTGGTGATTGCCGACGAAGGGGAATTCGGCAAGCGCAATCTCGACAAGGCGCGCTATGACAACAATCCGCTGGAAGATGGCTCGCTCGCAAAATGGAAATTGCTGAAGCTGGATATTTCCCAGCTGACGCTTGATGCCGTGAAACCTTTCGGCCTTGGCAACAAGGAAGCCCTGCGCTGCAAGAACATGTGGACGCTGGGTCTGGCCCTGTGGATGTTCGAACGCGAACGGGAACCAGTCATCACCTGGCTGAAACAGAAATTTGCGAAAATCCCTGAAGTCGCCAACGCCAATATTGCCGCACTAAATGCTGGTCATGCCTATGGCGAGACCGCGGAATTGTCC
>JBCBZY010000105.1:0-8738 GCA_039815115.1 Pseudomonadota bacterium
GCCCTGTCGTCTGCTCCACCGGAGGCGGCCAGTGCCCACACTTCTGCCGTGCGCGCAGACACGCGTCGGCCTCCTCGTCCGCCTCCTCTTGGTGGGCCAGCCACGTCAGCGCTCGAGCCCAGGGGTGGGCGACAAGGCGTCAGCAGTGGCCTGCAAATCAGGCTGGTCAGAGGAATTTGATGCCGTCGCGTCCAATGCCGATGTCATGCACAGCTATCGCGACTTGCTGGGGCACAAGCATCGCAGCCAGACCGTCACCAAATCACTGAAAAAGAAGAAATATTCTCCCTCGCTCTTTGTTGTGCATTTCGGACTGAAGGGCAGCTGGCCGGGAATTCCGCATCACATGATCCTGTTCGGGCCGCGCTACAAGGGGCTGCTGGAGGATATCTACAACAACGGCGTTCTCCCGGAAGACTTCTCGCTCTATCTCCATCATCCGACAATTACCGATCCGGAAATGGCGCCGGAAGGCCACAGCACGTTCTATGTTCTGGCTCCTGTCCCGCATCAGGGCAAATTGCCGATCGACTGGGAGGAAATGGGGCCGATTTACGAAAAGCGGATACTGGACGAGATTGGCAAGCGGCTAATCCCGGACATTCATGACCGGATCATCACCAGTTTTCACTATACCCCGCAGGATTTCGGCACAGATCTCAATGCGCATCTCGGCAGCGCGTTCAGTCTGGAACCGCTTCTCACCCAGAGTGCCTGGTTCCGGGTGCATAATCGTGATGATGTGATCAACAATCTCTACTTTGTCGGCGCCGGCACCCACCCAGGCGCCGGTATTCCCGGCGTTGTTGGCAGCGCCAAGGCGACGGCGGAGCTGATGATCGAGGATCTCGGGTAAATCCCGCGGTGAACCGGGAAAATCTTGTCCGGCTGGCCAGGGCCAGTATCGAGCGGGGATCGAAATCCTTCGCCCAGGCTTCCCGGCTGTTTCCACTCCAGATCCGCGAACGAGCCTGGCTGCTCTATTTCTG
The DNA here is from genome assembly GCA_039815115.1 of Pseudomonadota bacterium. Lineage (GTDB taxonomy): Bacteria > Pseudomonadota > Alphaproteobacteria > Sphingomonadales > Sphingomonadaceae > Parasphingorhabdus. Next base: position 990 of record JBCBZY010000105.1, read on the forward strand.
GTGCCGGGCCTGCGATGATCTCGCTGATGGGCAGGATCATGGCCATGGGATGTCGAAAGTCACTGATCCGGTAAAGACGGTCGGGGAGATGCGGACGATAACCGCGCGGGCCTTTGGCGGGGAACAGACAGGTAACCCGCCCTTTGATGCCTTTGGACTGGTGTCCGCGGAATGCCGGATCCCGGAGCATCTGGCGGATGACCTGATCGACGGCTTTGATCTGGATGCGAAAGGCTGGCGTCCGGAAACCGAGGCAGACCTGATGCAATATTGCTATCATGTCGCTGGCGCCGTCGGATGCATGATGGCGATCATCATGGGCATTCCGTCCGGTGACGAGGAAACGCTGGATCGGGCCTGTGATCTCGGCCTGGCCTTTCAGCTCGCCAATATCGCAAGGGACGTGGCCGAAGATGCCGAAGCGGGGCGCTGCTACCTGCCCACGCAGTGGCTCGCCGAACAAGGTCTCGATCAGGCCAACATGCTGACTCCCAGAAACATGGAAAAAACCGCCATTCTGGTCGAAAGACTCTGCATGCAAGCAGAAGATTATGCCGCGTCTGCACGGGTCGGTGCCGCCCGTCTGCCCTTCCGCTGTCGCTGGGCGGTTCTGGCCGCAGCCGGCATTTACGGGGATATCGCACGCAAGGTGCGTAAAAACCCCGAAGCAGCACTTGGCAGGCGCGTGGTTGTCGGAAAAGCGGCAAAACTGGTCTGGATCAGCCGCGCCTTTGGCCAGGCAATTCTCAATCCGGCCGCTTTCGATCGCACGGGCCTTTGGACCAGACCGCGCCCCTCACAAGGCTGATCAGGGTTCGCCCTCGGCATTGGCCGCGAATTTGGCCAGTCGTTCCACGGCCGTGTCATAAATTCCGCTGGAACAGCACAGGACGCCAAGTGCCTTTCCGTGGGTTCCGTTATAGGCCAGCGCCTTGCCCAGTGCATCAGTGACACTAGCTCCGGCTTCTTCGGCTATGACGTGCGCCGCGGCGATGTCCCATTCATGGCCCCAGCGCGTGGAGGCAACCAGATCCGCACGATCATCCGCAACCATCGCCATGCGCAGAGCAATGCTGTTGGGTTTGAAAACCGAAGTCAGCTTGATCTCGGGCGGCAGATTTTCGGCCGGTATCCGGCAACCCTCATATTCGGAACGCTGACTGGCCGAGAGCGATTTGCCATTTAGCTCCGTATGGCTCCCTGCCTTGGCCACCCAAAGCTCGTCCATCGCCGGCGCATTGAGCACACCGAATACAGGTGCACCATTCTGGACCAGGGCAACCGAAACACACCAGCCAGGCTTTCCAGCGACAAAGTCTTTCGTGCCGTCAATCGGATCCACAACCCAGGTCAAGTCATCGCCTGCCCCACTATGGTCGATATGGGTTTCCTCCGAGAGCCAGCCGGCCGATGGCACAAGTTGTTCCAGCCTTTCGCGCAAAAACCCGTCCACAGCAATATCAGCGTCACTCACAACCTGACCCGGCGATTTCTCCCAGGTTCCGGATGCCTTTTTACCCGCCTCCCAATCGCGTATGGCCAGATCACCGGCTTCACCGGCAATTTGGATCAACTGGTCAAAATCGAGCTCAGCCACCAGCCACCGTCATGCTGTCTGTGCGCAATGTCGGCGTGTTTATGGCGTGACGGTAAGTCAGGTCATTGGCCGGAATCAGGCTGGCGAACATGTCCTTCAAATTGCCGGCAATGGTGATTTCGGAAACCGGAGCACCAATTTCTCCATCGACGATCAGAAAGCCGCCCGCGCCCCGGCTATAATCGCCAGTGACCGGATTGACTCCCTGACCGATCAGTTCTGTGACCAGAACGCCCAGCTTGATGTCGCTGATCAGTTCCTCGCGGCTGACTTCACCATTGCCCATGTGCAAATTTGTCACGCTGACTCCCGGTGCCCCGCCAACGCCGCGCGAGGCGTGCCCGGTGGGTTGCAGGCCGAGTTGCCGGGCCGACGCGCTTTCCATGATCCACTGCGTGAGACGACCGTTTTCTATCAGCTTGGCCTTGGCCGTCGGCAGCCCCTCGCCATCAAAGGCCTTGGAACGCAGACCGCGCTTGCGGTGGGGGCAATCAATGATGTTGATGGCACTATCAAATATCTGCGTGTCGAGCGCATCGAGCAGAAAACTGGTTTTGCGCGCAATGCTGCTGCCGGAAATTGCTCCGACAAAGTGCCCCAGCAACGAGCTGCTGATGCGCGGATCAAACACGACCGGCATCTATCCGCTCTCAAAGAACACCGGGATCAACCGTGATACGGACCGTAAACCAGCCATTTAGCAGATTTCGGCAGCGCTATCGAGATCCTCGAAATGGCGCGTACTGTGATAGGCATAATCCCGTTCCATGCCGTCGTCTGTCCCGGCGATTACGCTCGCCGAGATACCATAACCACTGGTGGAATAAGCCCCGGAAAAGCCGTGACTGGTCGCAAGAGCCACTATCGATCGGCCGGCAGATGCACCGCCGCCTTCACTGTTGGTGACACCTTCAACGGCCCGGGCAGCATCTTCAGCCTGCAAGGCCATTTCCCGCAATTCCGCCGGGTCCGGTTCCGCACCATCGTCACCGTCGATGGTTGTCAGGCCCGATTTTGCGATCAATTCTTCGGGAGCCAGACCGGCATAATCATCTTCCGGTGCTTCCCGAGCCATGTCCATGGCCCGGCCAACCAGCCCGGCGAGAATGTCCGGATTCATGTCCGAGGAGGAAACCGTGGCCGACCGCTTGCCAGCAAATACGCGCAAGCCGATCTCTTCGCCCTCCGACCGTTCCACATCCTCCAGTTGTCCCAGCCGCATTTGCACCTGGGTCGAGGCGTCACAGACATAGATGGCATCCGCGGCATCTGCTCCGGATTTTCTGGCCTGGGAAATGAGGGCGTCGGCGCGGTCTTGCGCTTCTTCAGGTTTCAACATGCAAAGCACATAGGTGCGCGACCCGTAAGCGTCAATGTCGCGCCGGGCGCGCCTGTAAAGAATTCAAAAGCAGCGCTCCTTGTGAAGCGCCAGATATCAGAACATATATGCGAATAACTGGATGACGCCCACGAAAATAATGGGCAGGCCCATGGCAAGCAGCCAGAGCGTAATCACATCCCGTCGGAAACGCAGGGCCATATTGGTTTCGGGAATGCTGGAATTCGCCAGGCCTTCCCACCGCTTCTCATATCCGCGGCAGAAGGGAATGATGATTGCGACGAGCAGCACCAGTCCAAAATAGGGCGCGATCGACATGCCCTTGGTCTCGATAAAGCTCAAAACAAAAAATATTTGCATCATCGTATAAAAAAGCAGAGCACCAGCGCAATGGTTGCTCATCTTCTTGTCCCACCGGAATGAGCGCGATGATTGAATCTTGCTGTCTTTGCGACTGATCGCCACGGATTTGCGTGATGATCCTTGTGAGGCCGCTGTAACCATATGACTTCCCCTAATGGCGTCCAGTTCCTTGCCGCCCGGTGTGACCCCGAAGCTGGCCTCCTCACTATACCGAAAATTAATCAAAAGCCAAATGCCCCGTGAATCAGCCGATTAGAGGGTTAATATCCGGAATTGCTTGCAAATTTCCCGGAAATGGCCAGAATCAGTTTTCATCTGCAATTCAATTGAAAGCAACTTTGGCATGACTGTTACACTGGACAGCCCGATCGCCCTGCCCTGCGGCGCCACCTTGGCCAATCGACTGGCAAAAGGCGCGATGACGGAAGGCATGGCCACCCCCGATGGTGTTCCCACAACAGAGCTGGAACGGCTTTACGGGATCTGGTCAGATGGCGGTGCCGGCATGTTGCTCAGCGGCAATATCCAGATTGACAAGGATCACCTCGAACGTCCGGGCAATGTTGTCATTGACCGCCCGGCCAGCGACGAAATGAAGGCCGCCCTGAAGAGCTGGGCAGCGGTAGCGACGCGCAACGGGAACCATTTCTGGGCGCAGATCAGCCATGCCGGTCGCCAGACCCAGGCCAATGTCAACAAGACGCCAAAGGCGCCCTCTGCTGTCAAACTGGGTCTTCCGGGAGGTCAGTTCGGAGAGCCGGTTGCTCTGACCGAGGCCGAAATCGAAGCATTGGTGGATCGCTTTGCGCTTGCCGCCGCAACTTGTCAGGAAGCCGGGTTTACCGGTGCGCAGATTCATTCCGCGCATGGCTATTTGCTCAGCAGTTTCCTGAGTCCGAGAGCCAACCAGCGGACCGATCAATATGGCGGCAGTCTGGAGAACCGGGCGCGCTTCCTGCTCGCTGTCATTGCGAAAACCCGCGCGGCAGTCGGACCGGATTTTCCGATTTCCGTGAAACTCAACAGCGCGGACTTCCAAAAAGGCGGCTTTGCCTTTGAAGACAGCCTGCAGGTAGTTCAATGGCTCGAAGCGGCCAGTGTCGACCTGATCGAGATATCCGGCGGTACTTACGAGCAGCCTGCGCTCATGGGTGCGGACGGCATGGAAGAAAAAGAGGAACAGAATGTCGCTCCGTCAACCCAGGCACGCGAAGCCTATTTTGTGGACTTTGCCAAGGCGATGCAGGATTCGGTGAAAGTGCCGTTGATGGTCACCGGCGGTTTCCGCACGCGGGCCGCTATGGAGCAGGCGCTGGCCGGTGGTGCGGCAGATGTGATTGGCCTCGGACGCCCGATGTGCGTCATGACAGACGCACCGAACCAGCTGCTGGCGGGCCGCGATGAGCTGCCCCGTTATGAAAACCAACTGCAGTTGATTCCGGACTGGCTGAGCTTTCTCAAGCGATTCCAGATGGTCAAGGCGATTGACGGTTTTGCCAATATCTACTGGTTCTACGAACAGCTCCACAATCTCGGCCACCAGGGGCATACGGATTCAGAACTGAGCGTATTCAAAGGCTTGCGGGCCGTGGAAGCGCGCAACAAGGAGATCCTCGCCGCGCGCAGCTGATCAGGGACGCGATATCATGCCGCCGTCGAGAACGATGGTGTGCCCGACAACCCAGGCCGATGCGCGGGATGAAAGATAAAGCGCGGTTCCGGCAATATCTTCCGGTGTCCCTGCCCGGCCGCGCGGGATCTGGGAAATTGCCATCTTCGTCATTTCCTCATTCTCGACAATCTGTTTGGTCATGTTGCTCGGAAACAGTCCCGGGGCAATCGCATTGACGTTGATGTGATAAGGTGAAAGATCGGTGGCCAGATGCTCGGTCAGGTGGATCACGCCCGATTTGCTGGCGGAATAGGCGTAGGTCGGCATGCCGGAATTGCGGATCCCGTTGATCGACGCAATATTGATCACCCGGGCCGGGTCTTCAGCATTTCCAGCAGCCTTCAGGAGCGGCAGAAATTTCTGGGTCGCGAAGAAGATCGACTTGATGTTGATATCCATCACCTTGTCCCAGCCGCCTTCGGGAAAAGATTCAATTGGCGCAGCCCAGTTGGCCCCGGCATTGTTGATCAGGATGTCGACATGGTCTTCCTTTGCGCTCACGGCAGCAACCAGATCTTCTATCGCGTCAACGTTGGACAGGTCAGCGGGAACCGCAATACATTCGCCATATTGCGACAATTCCTCGGCCATGGCTTCGAGCCGTTCAACCTTGCGAGCCGTGATATAGACGCGAGCCCCGTTTTCGAGAAGGCCACGGGCCATCATGGCACCGATGCCGCTGGATCCGCCGGTCACAACCGCCACTTTGCCGCTCACATCGAATAGTGCCTTCATGATCGTCCTCTTCTCTATATTCTGTTGGATGAATGCGTCCCCTTTCACAGCGGGAGACGATTGTCCATGCGCGATTTAAGGCGCTGAATATTTCTCAAATGCCAACGGGTCCGAATCCCCCTACAACGCAACTTACGTCTCTGCTTCGGCGCTCTTGTCATATTTGAGCTCGAGATAACGACCGCGGATCGAGAGATTGTCGATGTCGCCCTTGGCTATCTGCTGCGTGACGCCAGCAATTTCCTTTTCGATCAGGCTCAGTCCGCCAATCAGTTGCTCATCAGGAGTCTTTCCGTGATCATTATCCTGCCTGCGCATGGATTCCGGAATTGCGCGATAGCCGGAAATCAGTTCGGGAAGATGTTCCCCCATCAGTTTGCGGATTTCGTAGGCAGCGGCATCGCCTTCGTTGAGCTTTTGCAGCTGAGGTGACAGCATGTCGAGTTGCGTGCCGATATTGTTGACAATCTTTATCGCGGGCTTGGGCAAGGCCGGTCGCTGCGACTCAAGCCAGATCTCGGTTTTGCCGGCCAGCGACTTCAAATCCGACTGGACCAGCGATTCCGGTGTCGGGATCTTCATTTTCGGGAATTTCATCGCCGCCCAGATTCCCCCGCCAATCAATCCAGCGGAGATCATCACACCCCAAAAGCCAATGCCATTCAAAATGCCGCCGACAATGCTTGCACCAACCAGGACGCCAACTGTCACCAGCGCTGCGCGGCCGAGTTTCTTGAAAAAATGCCCGCGCTTCATTTCTTGCGACTTGTGCCCAATCGACCGTCGGAACTGGGAGTCTTTCAGCACGCGGTTGGCACTGGCCATGATCTGGTCGGAAGTTTCGCCGATCGCCACGGATTAATCCTCCAGTGCGCTCAGGGGATTATCCGCCGGCGCTTCCAGCTGGGCCTTGGCCTGACCTTCAGAGCGAGCGATATAGCCTTTGGATTTCTCGATTTCTCCGGAAAGCGAGTTTACCGTCGTTTTCATGTTCTCGAGTGCCTTGAGCTTGAACGTGTCGATATTGTCCATCGTGTCATAGACATTCTGGAAAGCGCGTTGCAGCGTTTCAAGCGGTATGGTCGAGGAAGCGGCCTGTTCATGGATCTGCCCCGTCTGGTTCTTCAGCATCTCGCTGGTGGAATCGATAACACCAGCCGTTGTGGTGTTGAGCGCCGTGATCTGATCCAGCACCAGTTTCTGGTTGGTGAGCGCCTGGGCGACGGTCACACCGGTTCGCAGTGCGCCAACCGTCGTTGTGCTTGCCCGGTCAACGCCTTTGACCAGTTCAACATTGTTTTTCTTGACGAGATCGAGGGCAAGATAGCCCTGCACCGTCACCGCCATTTGGGTCATCAGATCCTGTGTCCGCTGGCGCACGTAGAACAGCGCACTTTCCCGCAAGGCCTTGGCTTTTGCTGGATCGGTAGCGTCAAGTTCTGCAGCCTTGTCCTCCAACCGCTGGTCCATCGTCTGGGACACATGGATCATCTGTTCCAGACGCCCCATGGCCGCCCACAGGTTTTTGCGCTCAACATCAATCGCCGCATTGTCCATGAGCAGCTCATCCTTGCCCGAGCGCAAGCGGTCGAGAATGGAGCCGATATGTCCCTGTGCGCTCTTGTAGCCATCAAAGTAATTGCGCAGTTTGTTGCCGAACGGGATGATCCCGAACAGTTTTCTTTTGGTGGTAAGATCGCCGCGCTTTCCGGGATCCAGGTCTTCGACCGTCCGGCGCAATTCCGCCAGATCCGCACCAATTCCGCTTTCCTCGTCCATAGAACGGATCGGACGGTCGAGAAAGCGGTTGGACTGTCCCGCCGCTTCGGCAATTTCCTTGCGACCCATATTGGTTATCTGGTCGACTTTCTTGCCAAATTCCGGGCTATTCTCATCCTGTGCGATCAGATCATCGATGAAACCGTCGACTTTTTCTTCCAGCTTGGATTTGATCTCGTCTCCAACAGGTACAAGCCCCGCGGCCTTGGTCGGCTCAACCGCAACCACCGGATCAGGCGGCGTAAGTGTCAGATCTTCGGTTAC
>JBCBZY010000193.1:0-5502 GCA_039815115.1 Pseudomonadota bacterium
GATGCAAGTCATTATGCCCCAAGGAAAAACCATCTCAGGCCACAGGGTGACACACTGTCACCTTTGTCATCCGCAACAATTTCTTCCTCCGGGAAATCCGCCGTTGCACCGTCTCGCGAACATCATTATGCGTTGGCTGTAATTCCTCGATATTCAGGAAGGATAATCTCCCCATGACCTCACTTTCCCAGTCGATCCAGCGTATCCAGCCCTCTGCGACCATGGCCATGTCGGGCCGCGTGACCGAGCTCAAGGCGCAGGGGATTGACGTTATCGGACTGTCTGCCGGCGAGCCGGATTTTGATACGCCGGATTTCGTCAAGGAAGCGGCGATGAAGGCGATCCGGGACGGGGAGACCAATTATACGCCCGTTGATGGCACGATGGCGGTCAAGGAAGCGGTGGCGCAGAAGTTCGCGCGCGACAATGACCTGACCTACAAGCCCTCGGAAATCTCGGTCAACAGTGGTGGCAAGCACACGCTCTTCAACGCGCTGGTGGCGACGCTGGATCCCGGTGACGAGGTTATCATTCCTGCGCCTTACTGGGTGAGCTATCCCGATATCGTGAATTTCGCTGGCGGCACTCCGGTGGTCATCGAAGCCGGTGCGGATCAAAACTACAAGATCACGCCAGAGCAGCTGGAAGCCGCGATCACGCCGAAGACGCGCTGGCTGATTCTCAATTCGCCGTCCAACCCGACTGGCGCGGCCTATAGCGGCGAGGAACTGAAGGCGCTGGGTGAAGTCATTCTTCCCCATCAGGAGATGATGGTGATGACCGACGATATGTACGAACATATCTGGTATGCCGATTTTCCGTTCACAACTATGGCGCAGGTCTGCCCGGACCTGTTTGATCGCACGCTGACCGTCAATGGCTGTTCCAAGGCCTATGCGATGACCGGCTGGCGGATTGGTTTTGCGGGTGGGCCGGAATGGCTGATCAGTGCGATGCGCAAATTGCAGTCGCAGTCGACCTCCAACCCCAGCTCGATCTCGCAGGCTGCCGCGGTGGCTGCGCTGAACGGACCACAGGACTTTCTCGCCGAGCGCAATGCGGCCTTTCAAAAGCGGCGCGACCTGGTTGTGTCGATGATGAATGACACGCCGGGCCTCGACTGTCCAACCCCTGACGGCGCGTTCTATGTCTATCCGGATGCGAGTGCGCTGATGGGCCGGACGTCACCCAAGGGGCAGGTGATCGAGACGGATCAGGACCTGATCGGATATTATCTCGACGAAGCCCAGGTCGCGGCGGTGCATGGCGGGGCCTTCGGTCTGTCCCCGGCCTTCCGGGTTAGCTACGCAACGTCGGAAGAGATTTTGCTGGAAGCCTGTACCCGGATCCAGCGGGCGAGTGCTGCGCTGAAATAGGGGGAGGGCGGACAATCGGCCCGTCATCGCGATCCGCCTACCCAACTGTCATTCCCGCGAAGGCGGGAATCCAGGGCGGCTGGATATCAGGTCAACCTCAGGAACTGGACCCCCGCTTTCGCGAAGGTGACAAACCGGGGCTGGGGTCAAAACAAAAACTATTCCCGCCCAAGATTAATACATTCCTGTGACCATGTTCACAGCGGCGACAGGGTTCCTATATTATTGGCTGTAACCATTCCAACGGGTGCTGCGAACAACAGGGTAACCTTCACAGGAAAAGACAATGACCAGAATTTTGAAATCGGATCTCACCTACAGCCTCGGCGCCGGATTTTTCATGGGTGCTGTCGTGCTGTTCTTCATGCAGCCGGCCGAAAACCAGCAAAGTCTGGGCGAAACCCTCGCCGCGACTGTCAGCATGGCCGGACAATTGCTGGGATAAGAATATGAATCCACTGCTTTCCCGAACCCTGTTTTTTGGAGCCAGCATCGCCTGCGTGGGTGCGGTCTGGGCCGGTATCAACACCGCTTCCTCCGACGCCACAGCAACGGGCGTTGCTCTTGTCAGCCCGGCGCATGCTGCAGAAAAAGCGACGATTATTCCCGCCCCCCGGATCAATGCGAAGGAAAAGGGCAAACGTGCCGTGGCGATATTTGCCGGTGGCTGCTTCTGGGGAGTGGAAGGCGTTTTTGAACATACCAAGGGCGTGATCACTGCATCCTCCGGCTATCATGGCGGATCGGCCAGGACAGCCGATTACAAACTGGTCAGTGCAGGATTGACGCAACATGCGGAAGCCGTCCGCGTTGTCTATGACCCGACGCAGATCAGCTACGGCAAGCTGATGCAAATCTTCTTTTCTGTCGTGGCCGACCCAACGACCTTGAATCGGCAAGGCCCGGATCGCGGGAAGCATTATCGCACCGCACTCGTACCGTTAAATGCGGCGCAGGAAAAAGCAGCCCGCGCCTATATTGCCCAGCTCGGCAAGGGCAAATACTGGAACCGGCCGATCGTGACGAAAATCGAGAAGCATCAGAAATTCTATGAAGCGGAAGGCTATCACCAGGACTTCATGCAGAAAAACCCGCGTCAGGGATATATTGTCCGCTGGGACAAGCCCAAGGTCGCCAATCTGAAGCGTCATTTCCCCGGGCAATATCGCGCAAAACCAGTGACATAGACGAGTGGTTTAACTCTCTCGCGCAAAATCACCTTGGTTTAACCCGCTATTAGGGCTGACCTGCTAGGACTGTAACTCGAAAGAGGGCAGGGACATGATCAACCAGGATTTTGAAATTGTGATAGCGCTGGCAGCCTTGCTGGTCGGCTTCACATTTCTCTGGGTTGCCCGCTCTCAGCCCGATTGATTCCGGCAGATAGAATTGGCCCCGATTGCGGTCCCGGTCCATAGAATCCATTCATCACATATTGTTTGAAAAATGCCTTTTGCGGGGAGACCAGTTTGGTTTAGCCTGCCGTCAACAGCAGCCTGGTGGCAGCAGATCTGTCATCCCGATTCGTTGAACCAAACAGGCGCCGGTTACGGTGCAGATAAAAGGGGATTATTCACATGAAAACGCAATTGCTCGCCAGTGTTACCTTGCTGGCAGTCACGGCTGCAGTACCTGCCATGGCACGACCGATGACTGCGGAAGATGTTTTGCAGGTAAAGAACGTGACGGATATGTCGGTTTCTCCGAGAGGAACCGGAATTGCCATCGGTGTGTCGCGACTGCCTGACATTGCCAATGGTGCCAAGAACGGAACATCCGAACGGCAGCTCCGGGTGGCCACATCTGCCGGCAATGTCCGCGATTTTCTTCCGGCGGACATGCATGTCAGCGCCATTCAATATTCCCCGGACGGGAGTATGATCAGCTTTCTGTGGAAACCGGATGGAGAGGATGCGAAGCGCGGTCTCTATGCCATTCCCGTCGACGGTGGCGGCCATCGCAAGCTGACAGCGCTCTCCGATGGAAACATCACGGGCTATGTTTGGGGACCTGATTTCCAGACGGTGTACCTCATGGCGGCTCCCGCGACCGACAAGGCGCGGAAGAAAGAGAGCAAGGCCGGGTTCAATGCCAAGGTTTACGAGGAAGAACAGAAATTCAAGCGTCTGCTCGCGGCAGATGTTTCCGCCGGGCCGGATGCCGAACCGCGGGAAATTCCATTTGAAGGGCAGATCAGTGCTTTGGAAATTTCGGCAGATGGTCGCTGGCTGGCTGCGGCCGCTGCTCCCACTACGCAAGTGGATGACAGCTTGATGCTGACACGGGTGCAGATTGTCGATGCCGCATCCGGCGCGCGCAAGGCCCTGGTGGAAACGCCAGGCAAGATCGAGGATTTTGAAATCAGTCCCGATGGCAACACGCTTTCCCTGATCGCGGGCGTGGACAAGCATGATCCGGCGGCGACCACGCTGTATCTGGTGGATCCGGCGACCGGCAATTTCCGGTCGGTCACGGAAGGACAGGCCAATGCCGCCATGGATACGGAATGGATGGCCAATGGCGAGCTGGCGGTTCTCATGCATGTGGGCGCCCAAAGCGAACTGCGGTTCTATGATGCATCCGGCGCTCTGTTGCGCAAAGTCGATCCCGGCGATCTCATCCTGCGGGACATTGATACCAGCGGCAACCGGCTTGCCGCTATTGCCGATGCACCAAAACATCCGCGAGAACTATTCGTTCTGGATGGTAACAGGTTTACCCGCTGGTCGGATCACAATGACTGGTTGAAAGATATAGATTTGGGGACACAGCGGACGATCCGTTACACTGCTCGTGACCGGCAGGAAGTCGAAGGTATCGTCATTGAACCGGTCGGCGGTGCACCTCGTGGCGGCGCACCCACGATTTTCCGCGTGCATGGCGGACCGGAAGCCCATGACTCCAATGGCTGGTTAACCGGCTATGGGGCACCTGGTCAGGTCGGCGCAGGAGCCGGGTATACGGTGTTCTATCCCAACTATCGGGGATCAACGGCCTATGGCACGGCCTTTTCCAAGCAACATCAAAATGATTATGCTGGCAAGGAATTCAACGACCTGGTCGATGCGATCGGTGCGCTGGAAACCGCAGGTCTTACCAATCGGGACAAGGTTGGTATTACTGGCGGGTCTTATGGCGGCTATGCCTCGGCCTGGGGCGCGACAGCACTGAGCGAGCATTTCGCGGCATCGGTCATGTTCGTCGGCATCTCCAACCAGATTTCGAAATTCGGAACGACCGACATCCCGAACGAGATGTTTCTCGTTCATTCGCGCAAATGGCCCTGGGAAGACTGGCAAGGCATGCTCGACGTCAGCCCGATCGCGCATGTCGACAAGGCCAAAACCCCGATCCTGATCCTCCACGGCGAAAATGACACGCGCGTGGCGCCAAGTCAGAGTTACGAGCTTTATCGCAATATCAAGGTCCGGACCGATACACCGGTCCGGCTGGTACTCTATCCCGGCGAGGGGCACGGCAACCGCAAGGCGGCCGCACGTTATGACTATAACATACGCATGATGCGGTGGATGGATACCTATCTCAAGGGCGATGGCAGCGAAATGCCGCCACCACGGTTTGATCTGCCGGAAGGGTTTTCCGGAGCCAGCGAAGCGAAAGCCGAGGACTAGCGAGTTTATACCCCGGCGCAGGCCGGGGTCCATCTCCGGACGGCCTCTTTGAAGACAGTTATCAGAGGTGTTCGTCAGTCTTTTGGGCAACGAACACCATCACACCCTCCGATCGCATTCAGATTTCGGGAGATGGGCCCCGGCCTGCGCCGGGGCACAAACCTATTTCGGGCTGAGAACCATCAGCATCTGGCGGCCTTCCAGCTTGGGATAAGCTTCGACCTTTGCGGTTTCCTTCATGTCTTCCTGAACCCGCTCGAGCAATTGCATGCCGAGTTGCTGGTGAGACATTTCGCGGCCGCGAAAGCGCAGGGTGACCTTCACCTTGTCGCCATTGTCGATGAACTTGTTCACGTTCTTCATCTTCACCATGTAATCATGGTTATCGATGTTGGGACGCATCTTGATTTCTTTAACGTCCTGCACCTTCTGGGTCTTGCGCGCTGCATTGGCCTTTTTCTGGGCCTCATATTTGAACTTGCCGACGTCCAGAA
>JBCBZY010000182.1:0-5780 GCA_039815115.1 Pseudomonadota bacterium
GCGCGTGGATCATGCCCGGAAAATCCTGACATCCAGCGATGAAAGCCTGATTCAGGTAGCCTTTGCATCCGGTTTCAACAGCAAGGCCACATTTAACCGTGTTTTCAAAGATATAGCTGGGGTGACACCCAGTGAATATCGCCGCAGCAGTACCGACTGAAACGTCTCAAAATCGGTAAACGGGGTCTCAATCCAGCGATTGGGGCGCAAAGCTGGATGGTTCCGGTCATCTCCGTTCTCAAGCCGCAGCCAGTTGCTGCAGGCGGAAACAGATTCAGGAACGGAGCAAATTTATGACGAAACTAAACCTATTGGCCGCCCCCCTTGTTGCATTGATGACGCCGGGTCTGGCGGCGCCAGCTCAGGCGAGCGAGGCAGACCGCCTGCTGACCGCTGAACAGATTGGCAGCGACGTTGCGCTCGCCCGTGAAAGCTACGAACGCATCCATCCCGGCTATACGCGTCACACCGAACGCGCTGTAATGGACGCAGCCTGGGACGGCCTGGTCGCACGCGCCAAAGCGACCCACGGCATGACCGTTGGAGAATTCTATATTGAAATGCAGAAAGTGCTCACCCTGATCCGCTGCGATCATACCAAGGTGGAACTGCCTGCGGCGCTGCGCAAGGAGCGGAATATGGTTCCGGTCTATCTGCCATTTCGCTGGTCGCAGATCGAAGATCGGGGGATCGTTTCCATCCCCGGAGATAGCGGACTGCATCGCGGAGATGAACTGCTGGAAATTGATGGCCGCCCGATTGCAGAGATGATTGCCGAGGTGCGGCCGCTCATTCCAGTGGACGGCTTTACCAGCTGGTCGAACCGGGGTGGTGTGTCGGAATCGCTGGAATTTGCTGGCGGAGCCATTGATCATTTCGGAGCGCTGCTATGGGATATCAAACCGCAGGCCAGCGTAAAGATCGCCCGGCCAGATGGTTCCGAGCATGTCGTCAAGATGGATCGCACGACTCTCGATGGCTGGAGCGCCATACCCGAAGCTGCCGGCAAGGCGCTGGGCCGGGACTTTCCGAATGCTGTCACTTATGAACGGCTGAACGACAAGGTTAGCTATCTGCGCGTCGACAGCTTTGTGAACTACCGCAATCCGGTCAAGCCTGGCACCATTTATGATCCGATCTTTGACAGTATCGCGGCGGAAGAGCGGGAAGTTCTGATCCTCGATCTGCGCAACAACGGCGGCGGTTCCACCGATGCCAAAAATGGTCTGGTCTCCCGCCTCATCGACGAGAAGCTGATGGCGATGGACGACGCCTATATGGTGACGCTCGATCACAAGGGACTGGACCAGCATTTGTGGACCTGGGACAAGCGCGCGATCAATCCCAATCCGTTAGGGTTCCGGAAAAATGCGAACGGAACATTTTCGCTCCGCCCGATGTTCGAAGACAATTTGAAAGTCATCAAGCCCAAGAAGAATGCGTTCAAAGGCAAGTTGATTGTGCTGACCAGTGACGAGAACAGTTCGGGCAGCACCCATTTGCTCGGGCTATTTCAACGCAAAGAACGCGCAGTTCTGGTCGGAGAGAAAACCGGCGGCAGTCCGGATGGTGCCACGGCCGGAGTGCTCTTTTTCCTGACGCTGCCTGAAAGCAAGGTCCGGGCGCGGGTCCCTGCTGTGCGCTATACCGCCGACATGGGCGAGGGCTTTGAACCCGGTACCGGCGTGACGCCGGATGTGCTGGTCGAACGGAGTGTCGCGGACTTCCGCGCTGGCCGGGATGCTGCACTGGAACAGGCCAAGGCGCTGGCCGGGGTCCGATAAACAGAAACGGCTGATGGAGCGCTGTCTCTCCATCAGCCGATCCCGCTCTCCCGAAGCTCGTTACTCTATCCCTTGGCGGCAGCCTCCCGAGCAGCCAGCTCGCGGACGCCATAGCCGCCTTCCTTGTTCTCCGGGAAGACCGGCCAGGCCAGTTGCTGACCCAGGGTGGCCGGTGCCAGATTTTCGACACCATAGCTGTCCGGATAGTCCCGCGTGATCTTGGCGGTGCCGAACAGGACATCCCAGAAGAACAGCAGGTTTCCGTAATTGCCCTTGTAGTTGGTCACTCCGTCTTCAAGATGGCGGCCATGATGGGCGTGATGCGTGGACGGTGTGGAAATGGTCCGTTCGACCACCCACATGATCGGCGACAGCCACCTGATCTGATAGAGCGGCTTGTCCCATGCGACATCGCTATGCGCTCCAATGATCACCGTCATCTTGACGATGATATAGCCGACATAGACCCAGCCCAGACCGAGATAGATCAGCGCGCCGGAAAACCAGATGCTCGGCATCGTGAGATAGTAGAAGATGTTATTCCGGTAGACGAGCCGGACGCTCATATATTTCGCATTATGATGCGCGCGGTGCAGATTGTAGAGAAACGGCACGCTGTGCGACAGCCGGTGCCACCAATATTGCATCATGTCGTCGAAAATCAGGAACAGCAGAATCGCTGCAATCAGCGGGATACCCACCAATATGCCCGCCCATTGGGGCACGGCCGCGCCAAGGATGAACTGAGCTGCGAAAATAATCGCCGGTTGGGTGAAGAGCAGCAAAATGGCGGAGCCGAAAATCTCGACCATCGCATCATCGCGGGTCTGGTCCGGCTTGCTGAACAGCTGTGTCCGAAACAGCTCCATCAGGCCAAAAAAGATGAAAACACCGGTAATGGCATAGATTTCAGGTCGCATGATCCTTCTCCTCGATCGCTGTGATCTTGACTATTTTTTCGATCTAGCAGAGACATGCTCCCTGAAATGCAAAGGAGTTAGCATTTGGAAAAGCGAGTTTTGCCTGCCAGTTCCACCATGGGGGCAACCGGATTTGTCGCCGGATTGCCCACCGATGTCCGGAACAAGCTGCTTGGTGCGGGTCGTCCCCGCACCTTCGGCAAGGGAGAAATCATCCAGCAGCGGGGCGATCCGGGGAGGGAATTCTGGCACATCGAGAGCGGTTCGGTGCAGGTTGGCCGCTATTCCATCGACGGGCGACTGACGCTGTTTGCCTTGCTTGGTCCCGGTGAGACATTCGGCGAACAGGCATTTCTGGGAGAATTTCCCCGCATGGTCGATGCCATTGCTGGCAGCGAGGCGGTGCTGATCCGCATCGGGGAAGCCGAACTCGGTTCGCTTATCGGGTCAGACCCGCAGGCAGCGCGCATCTTGCTGAAAACCATGGCGCATATGGTTCAGCAGGCGTTCGATCTGGTTGATGCCAGTCGCAACCTGTCGACCATTGATCGCACGCGGCAGACACTGTTCCGGCTTTGCGGCGGGCAGGATCGGGACATTGCGGTTCCGGTGACCCAGCAGGAACTGGCTGATCTTGTCGGGGTATCGAGAGTGTCGCTGGGCAAGGCGCTGGCCGAACTGGAGACAATGGGCGTGATTACACGCAGTTACGGCAAGATAATTATATCCGACCGGCAGGCGCTCATCTCGCCCGACCAATAACCGAAGTGGTCAGGACGGCTCAGGAAACCAGCGCATGACTCCGCCTTGAAACGGGGTCCAGATGCCCGTTCGTATGCCAGCCTGACGCAACACGTCGCTTGTCCAGTTGTTGCAAGTGTAGAAAGCGGTGTAATGGCCGCGTGATTCATAGAACAGGTCATCCTTGCCATAGCCTGCTGACGGCTGACTGCGACCCTGACTGTCCAGAACGAACCGGCTTTCTATGGCGTCGACGATGCGGCGATATTCATCTTCCGTAACCTCGAAACTGCGCCGATAATGGGGATAAGCCTGTGGATATTTCAGGTGATAAACATGCAGCAGGACATCCCGGCTGCCAAAAATCGCGCTGGCGGCATCCCGGGCGCGCAGATCCTCCCAGCGCATGGCATTGCGATAGACGCCTTCATGGCCCCAGCCGATGAGCACATGGCTGCCATATAGCGCGGGGTCTTCGAGATGTTCCGGCCGGATCAGATCGGTCCAGTCATGCACGTCACTTTGCAGAGGCAATATCAATCCGGTGTGCACACCATTGGTTTCGACAAATAGCTGAATGCCCCGTTCGGGACTTTTCCAGCCCTGATTGGCGGGAAGGATACTGCCGGTCAGTGCGGCAAGCAGGAAGGTCATGATCACGAACGTCAGAAGGCCAATCGCCCGAACGGCCCATTTGCGCAATTGTGTAATCCGAAAAGTTGCCATTGAAACCTTTTCTGCTGTACGGTGCTGCCATGCTGACAGCCCCCGACCCGGAAAGCCATGTTTACTCTTCGCCTCCCGCACACGCAAATGCGGACTGGACGATTGATCAGGACTGGAAGTCCTATGGCGAGGAGGAGCACCAGGTCTGGGATACGCTGTTCGCCCGGCAGAAGGAAATGCTCCCCGGACGCGCGGCCAAGGCGTTTCTCGACGGTCTCGACATCCTGCAATTGTCAAAGCCCGGCATTCCCGATTTTCGGGAGCTTAACCGGATTTTGAAGGATGCCACGGGCTGGGAAGTGGTTGCGGTTCCGGGACTGGTGCCCGATGACGTGTTTTTCGAACATCTCGCCAATCGCCGCTTTGTGTCGGGCAATTTCATTCGCAAGCCGGATCAGCTCGACTATCTTGAGGAACCGGACATTTTTCATGATGTCTTCGGTCATGTCCCGATGCTCGCGGATCAGCGTTTTGCAGACTATATGGCTGCCTATGGCCGTGGCGGACTGCGGGCGCTGAAATTCGGGACATTGAAACAGCTCGCGCGCCTGTACTGGTACACGGTGGAATTTGGCCTTATTCAGGAACCGGAGGGCTTGCGCATATACGGGGCAGGCATTGTATCCAGCTATGGCGAAAGCGTATTTGCGCTGGACGACGACAGCCCGAACCGGATCATGTTCGATCTCGAGCGCGTGCTGCGGACCGAATATCGGATAGATGATTTCCAGCAGAATTACTTTGTCATTCCCAGTCTCGACGAACTATTGCGTGTGACCGTGGAAACGGACTTCAAGCCGGTTTATGACAAGATCGCCGACATGCCCGACATCGCCATTGCCGAAATTGTCGACGGTGACGAAGTGCTGACCCGGGGCACACAGGCTTATGCAAAATCGCGGTTGGGTGAGGCGACGATCATCTAGATTGCCCGCGGCCTACCATTCTCCGAAATATGTTTCCGGAAGCGGGGAACGGATCTGGCGCAATGAACGCCTCTTGCTGTAGTCCGGGCACCGTTGCAGAACGAGGCAGGGCCACTGGTCCACCAAATGCGTTTCCTGCAATCGAAAGCCATTGCGGTTATAGGCCTTGACCAGTTCCTCCTGTTGTTCGGTCAAAAGACCAGCCAGCACCAGTGTGCTGCCAGGTGCAGCGGCAGCCGATATCTGTTGCGCCAGGCCGATAAGCGGGCGGGCGAGGATATTGGCGATGATCAGGTCAAAGGGCGCGCGCTGGCGGAAGGCCCCTCAAGCGAACCTAGGACCTTTTCCCTCGGAGGACTCCAGTTCGAGGTCTTTTATGAAAACAACGATCTACTCGAATCCGCTTCAAACTCCTGGACGATTGAGGCGGGAAGGTCGCTCGTGTTGCGCTCAACAGTTGTTGATACCGGGGTCTACGCCTTCGACTTTGAGGCGGATCAAGCAGCGCCGGTTTGGCGCGTAAACGGTTCAGAAATCGATCCGCATGAAGAAAACGAACAGACCTGGATTACTCTGAGCAATGGTGACGTAGTCGACTGCGTGGTGTCTTCCGTCGCAACTGCGGCCGGTTCCGGTGGATTCACCCTTTCCGACATCGAAGTCTATTTAGAGGCGCGCGGGCC
>JBCBZY010000347.1:0-2823 GCA_039815115.1 Pseudomonadota bacterium
CCCCTTGTCGATCAATCAGGTTCTGGTTGGAGATGCGCTGGTCAGGAAAAAAGGCTTCCACGACACGGTTTTCCCCTTCGGTTTTGTCAGTGTAAGTGAACCCGAGGCGAGCTGAAAACCTCGGGGCAAAATCGGGGGTGAAAAGGAGCGTGCCCCGAGCGGTAATCGCTTCCGATTCGTCGATGTCATCCCGGTCAAGGAAGACATTGTTCTGAAAGCCGTCGGAAATCTGATAGTCGCCCGCCACTCGCAGAGAAAGCTGGCCTGGCACGATTGGTGCCGTGACCGCACCGGAGGCCCGATAACTGTTGAACTCCGCAGCTTCTGCCTGGAAATCGCCTGAGAAATCATCACCAGGATCTCTGGTGCGCACAACTATTGCTCCGGCGAGGGCGTTGCGCCCCTGAATGGTTGATTGCGGACCTCGGAAAATTTCCACGCTCTGTGCATCCCAGAGACTGAATGCACCATTGGTTAACAAGCTGCTGGGAATGAAAACACCGTCGACATAGATTGAAGCAACATCACTCTGGGCTTCACCCGATGCGCCGGTATTGCGCAATCCGCGGATCGAGAAACCGGCTCCATCGAACAGGCTGGCAACATTAGCTGTCTGGCCGATAATATCATAAACGTCCTGAAAATTCTGTTCCTGAATTTCCTCCGCTGTTGTGATTGAAACCGATGCCACAGTGTCCTGCAAAGACCGCTCGATTTTCTGGCCGGTCACGATAATCACATTATCCTGACTTTCGGCATCGTCTGTACCTTCTTCTGTCTGCGCTTGCACCGTGCACGGCAAGGCGAGCATTGCAAGCCAAGCTGTGCCAGACAGAAATTTTGTAATTTTCATATTCTACTACCCCCGGAAAAGATGCGTTTCCCGTTCGAGTTGCCTGTTGTGGGCTGTCGCTCAGCACTGGAGGTACGGAGAGAATCAGCAGGGACGCGCCGCGACCTGCTAATGCAATTCAGAATCGTTCGCAATAATATAATCATATTTTCGGGATCAGCCGGCCGGTCTGGCCCGCATAATCTTCATATTCTGCCCCGAACAGGTCCTTCATCATGGCCTCTTCCCGGGGAATGCGCAGAATGCACATGGCAGCGAAGGCCGGGATGACGAGGCTGCCGGCTATCCAGTTATGGATCAGCAACGGCTGAGACAGGGCAGCGATCCAGATAGCTGTGTACATGGGATGGCGAACGCGGGCGTACACGCCTCGGGTAACAAGATTGTGATCATCCCGCACTTCCAGTGTCACGCTCCAGTTTTTACCCAGATCGGCATGACTGCGCCGGAACAGCCAGAGGAACGGTAACTGCAGGATTGCTCCGACGTTAGTCGCCCAATTCGGGAGCGTATAATCGGCAAAAGCAAACATGTTGGTAGCAATGTGCAGGAGCGGAAAAAAGAGCATGGCGAGGAACATGGCGGCGAGCAAGATCTGTTCCTGCATGTCCTTGCTGTCCTGCACCACATTGTTTTGGGCATTGCGCCGCGCGTGCGGGATGCGAATGATGCTTTGACTTGCCATCGCACCGATCCACACCAACGCACCCCATCCATGCGATTGCCAGTTGAGCAACGCCAGAATGAGCAGAGCCAGCCCAATTGCGGTAAAGCCCAGGCGGGCAAGTCTTGCAGCAAATGGTTTGGACCCGGCCCTGGTCATCAGTGCGCCGTCGAACGCGCGGCAAGATAGGGCCGAATGAACGCCTGAATGGCATTGTATACATGATCGCGAACATCTTCGTCCAGCATCTCGTACAGCATGCTGTCATAGCCGGGGCGATTGTCCTGGACCGCTGCGGTGATCAGATCAACGATCAGCCTTTCGTCCATGCTGACCATGTGACAGCATGGCGGCTGGACCATGAACGGCTCGGGCCAGTATTCACCAATAATCCGCAGCACGTGGACCAGAGCGCTGGCTGCTTTTTCCGAACCCAGGATATTCGCCATCGATCCGACAGGATCCTGCTCGCAATGCGTTTGCAGCACCGCGGTACGGACGGCCAATATGATCCGCTGATTGGCCGGATGATAGTCTGCTGTGCGCTGGTCTTCGCCCAGAAATCTGCTCATGTAGCTCATGCATCCATTCCGTTCTGCTTTTGAATTCAGCCCACAAAGGCCCGTTCGATAACGAACTGCCCTGGAGCTGCATTGGATCCCTCTCGAAACTCAAGTGACCCAAAATACTCGGAAAATTCGTTTATCATTTCCATGCTTCCGCACAGCATGATCCGGTCCTGTGACGGGTCGAAGCATTTCGGACCGATGACCGGATGTCCAAACAGCTCTTCCGACTGAATCAGTTTTTGAATCCTGCCGCTGGTCCGAAAGTTCTCTCGCGTTACAGTCGGGACATAATGAAACTGGAGCAGGGCTTGATCCTGCACCAGGGGGTCGCCCGCAAGTTGTGCTTCGAGCTCTTGTCGAAAGGCCAGTTCGCTGACGTGACGCACGCTGTGCACCAATATGACCTGGCTATAGGCATCATAGATTTCCGGATCGCGAATGATGCTGAGAAACGGAGCAAGTCCGGTGCCGGTTGCCAATAGGAATAACCGGCGGCCGGGCAAAAGGGCATCGGCGACCAGCGTACCGGTAGGCTTGCGCCCGAGATACAGCTGATCGCCGTTCCTTATCCGCTGTAAATGGGAGGTCAGCGGACCGTCAGGGACCTTTACCGAGAGGAAATCTAACTCATCGGCATAGGCAGGACTGGCAATGGAATAAGGGCGCATGAGAGGTTTTTCCTCAATTGCCATGCCGAGCATGACAAATTCTCCGGACCGGAACCTGAATCTCGCAGG
>JBCBZY010000214.1:0-5070 GCA_039815115.1 Pseudomonadota bacterium
AGAGTCCGGCATCATATCCTGACGGGATTTCCTGAACCTTCAGCGTATCCAGATTTTTGTCCGCGAGCTGATAATCATAAACCGTATCAGGCGTCACCATCGATTCATAACTGAGCCGCAACTTGTCCACATCATATTCCGGATTGTTGCTGAGCCCAGCATTGTAACTGGCTTCCGGAAACGCAATTCGTTGGATGTCAGTGGCATCCGTCCACGACCGGATTTCGATCTGATCGAGGCCGTTTTCGCGGCCTTCCGTGACATAGAAATCCTGGAAGGCCGTCATATCGGTGAGATAAAATTCATCTGACCCTGCAATCACTGTTGTCCATTCCCCGGGATTGTCGAGCGAAGCGCTCGCGAGGCGGAAATTCACATGATCGTCATTGGTCAGAATATAGAGCTTGCCGTCATGCTCCTCGACGGAATATTCGCGGCCTTTCTTCCGCGGCGAAACCACAATCGGATCGGCGGTCGGGTTGTCGGCGGGGACCAGTCGCACTTCACTGGTTTCATTGTCGCCTGTGGCAATGGTGATGTATTTCTCGGACTGGGTCAGGCCGATGCCTACCGTGAAACCGTCCTGCTCTTCCTTGTACAGCTCGATATCTTCCGACACATCTGCGCCGAGGATGTGGAGCCGCGCATTGTCCGTCCGCCAGTTGGCGTTGGCGAGACCATAGAGCAGGCTTTTGGAATCGGCAGACCAGACGAGACTGGACAGGGTTCCCGGAATGATATCGGGCAGCTCTTCGCCGGTAGCCAGATTGCGGAAGTGCACATCAAAGCGTTCGGATCCGTTGTCATCATAGGAATAGGCGAGCAGCTGACCGTCGGGCGAAACCGAAAAGGCACCCAGCCGGAAATATTCCTTGCCTTCTGCCAGCGCATTTTCGTCGAGTATCAGCAGGTCCTCACTGCCTTCCTCGGCGCGTTTGCGATACCATTTGCGATATTGCGCACCCTCGTCGAAACGCGTCCAGTAGATCCAGTCCCCGTCCTTCTGCGGAACTGAAGAATCGTCTTCCTTGATCCGGGCCTTCATTTCCTCGAACAGTGTCTCGGTCAGCGCTTTCTGCCCCGCCATATTCTGTTCGAACCAGCGGTTCTCTGCCTTCAGATAAGCCAGTACATCAGCATCGTCGATTTTCGGATAGCTTTGATCCTTCAGCCAGTGCCAGGGATCACTGACCGTATAGCCGTGGCGTTCGAAGCTATGAGGGCGCTGTTCTGCGACCGGCGGTTGTTCCATTTTTGCTGTCATTTTCTCTTCTGTGTTGTCGGATTGGGCAAGAACGGGCGTCGACAGGGAAATCGTGCCGCAGATAAAGGCACCGGCGAGCTGGAGAAATGTCGGTTTCATATCAGTCCTCTTCAGCGAAATCGGTAGCGAAAATCGTCGGAAACACCTATGTGTTCCAGTAATCGTGAATTCAAGGAGTTTCACCGTCCATGCTGATGTCCACCTATGAAGCAAGGCTTGCCGCACTGCGCGAGCAAATGGCAAAAGATGGCCTTGATGGCTTTGTTGTCCCGATCTGCGATGAGCATATGAGTGAATATGTAGGGGATTATGCCCAGCGGCTGGCCTGGCTCACCGGATTTGGTGGGTCCGCCGGTTCGGCAGTTGTTCTGAAAGACAAGGCCGCCATTTTTGTCGATGGCCGTTACACCATCCAGGTCCGCGATCAGGTCGATGGCAAACTCTATGAATATGTCGGGACCGCTGAGCAAAGCGTTGTCGGGTGGCTGGGTGAACATGCGCCGGAGGGATCCAATATTGGCTATGACGCCTGGCTCCACACGCGCGACTGGGCGAAATCCGCGCAGGCCAAACTGGCCAAGCAGAATGCGAAGCTGATCGCTGTTGCGACCAACCCACTCGATATAGTGTGGGAGGACCAACCAGAACCTTCGCTGGCCAAGCTGGATGTCCAGCCCGATGAATTTGCGGGCAAGTCTGCCGCAGACAAAAGAGCCGACATTGCGGCGTGGCTCAAGGACGAAGGGCTCGATGCAACAGTAATTGCGGCGCTGGACTCCGTTGCCTGGGCCTTCAACATCCGCGGCAAGGATATCAGCAACACACCAGTCCCGCGCAGCTATGCCATCATCAAGGCAGACGGAAATGCCGAACTATTTGTTGCGCCCGAAAAACTCACCGACGAGGTGCGTGTACATTTGGGCAATGCGGTTACGCTCCGCGACTATGGCGAATTCCCGGAGGCTCTCGCCGAATATGGCGAGCAGAATATCGGCGTGGACCCCGAACGATCTGTTGCGGCGATTTTTGAAAAACTGGAAGCCGCAGGTGCCGGGGTTGTTCAAAAACGCGACCCGACCGTATTGGCAAAGGCGATCAAGAATGATGCCGAAATTGGCGGGCACAGAGCCGCCCAGGCGCGCGATGGTGCCGCGCTGAGCCGTTTTCTGCACTGGTTCGCCCAGGAAGCGCACAAAGGCGGCCATGACGAGCTGTCGGTCGCGGCGAAGCTGGCCGAATTCCGCGGCCAGTCGGACAAGTTGATGGACCTGTCGTTCCGGACGATATCCGGTGCCGGACCCAATGGCGCCCTGTGCCACTACAGTGTCAACGAGGAAACCAACCGCAAGATCGAGACTGGCACCCTCTATCTGGTCGACAGCGGCGGGCAATATCGCGACGGTACTACGGACGTGACCCGGACCATGGCGGTTGGCGAGCCGACCGCCGAGATGATCAAGCGCTATACACAGGTGCTGCAAGGACATATCGCGCTGGCCAAAGCCGTTTTCCCCAAGGGTACGACGGGCGGTCAGCTGGATATTCTGGCACGGCAATATCTCTGGGCAGACGGCGTCGATTATGCCCATGGCACCGGCCATGGCGTCGGGGCCTATCTTTCCGTGCATGAAGGACCACAGCGCATAGCTGCATTTGGCGGCTTCACCGAGCCGCTGGTCGCCGGCATGATTTGCTCGAATGAACCGGGCTATTACAAGGACGACGCGTTCGGCATCCGGATCGAGAATTTGATTCTTGTCGAAGAGCGCAATGTTCCGGGAGCTGAGCAGGAGATGCTCGGCTTTGAAACCCTGACCTTTGCCCCGCTGGACCGGCGGCTGATCGATCTGGGAATCATGTCCGATGGCCAGCGGCAGTGGGTCGATGCCTATCACCGTGAGGTGATAGATATAGTCGGGCCACAGATTGAAGGCGATGCGCTGGCCTGGCTCCAGTCGCAATGTGCGCCACTGGCCTGACGGAGAAATCATGACAGAATCAGCAAACCCCCGGGAGGGATTCCGGCTCATCACGCCATTGCGCGTCCGCTATGCAGAAGCCGACATGCAGGGGATTGTTTTCAACGCCAATTATCTGGCCTTTGCCGATGTCGGTGTGACCGAATATTTCCGGGCGCTGGTCGGTGCGCAGGGCAATGAGGATTCGCTCGGCAAGTTTCTCGAGCTATTCGGCGGCGACAATTGGGTCCGGCATGCGGAAGTGGATTTCCACGCCCCGGCCAAAGCTGATGACATGATCGACATCTGCCTCAGGATTACGCGGTTTGGCCGGACGAGCTATTCCGCGCTGGCGCATATCGTCCGGGATGACACGCTGCTCAACGTAATCAAGCTGACTTATGTGTGGTTTGACCCCGCGACCGAAAAAGTCACACCAGTCGCCCAGAGTTTCATTGACGCAGTTACCGAATTCGAGATTATTGCGCCCCAACTGGCGCCTGTTCACGCCTGATCGTCAGCGGGTCCTTTAGCTTTCTCGGTATCCATCGTCCGGGATTGCGTCTTGCGTCGACGCAGATTTGCCCGGAGTTGTTCGGCAAGCCGCTCGGCCTTCTCGGCTTCCTTGCGTTTTTTCTCGGATGGAGTCTGGGGCTTGGGCATGGCAAAGACGTGCCATTACCCCCACAAAAATGCAACTCCGCTTGACAAGAGCTTAACCATTTGGTCTTAGGCGCGAGGCTCGGAGCAGGCAGCTCCGGCACCAAAATAGTGCTGCTGTAGCTCAGTGGTAGAGCGCGTCATTGGTAATGACGAGG
The DNA here is from genome assembly GCA_039815115.1 of Pseudomonadota bacterium. Lineage (GTDB taxonomy): Bacteria > Pseudomonadota > Alphaproteobacteria > Sphingomonadales > Sphingomonadaceae > Parasphingorhabdus. The sequence continues at coordinate 4,041 of JBCBZY010000214.1, forward strand.
TCGGGAGTTCAATTCTCCCTAGCAGCACCATTTTTCTCCCAGATTTTTGTGCATCTTGAGAATCAAGCCGATCCGACGAGCTTTGCGCAATGTCCCAAAAGGCTTGTCCCGGCCCGTTGGCAACATAGCCGATCTTGCCAAACTGTTAATTGGTTGGCACCAGACTGGTCATTGGGCAGACGCTCAAGAAATTTGGCCTGGCGTCTCATCATTGTCCCAGTTCTGCCAATCAGCAGTAACAAAACATTCGTCGATCAACGTGCGCATGTAACATTTGCCATCGCGAAACCATTGCCAGGTGCGGGCGCGATTTCTGTTGGCGGCATCAACCTGGATCATCTCGTACAAATAGACACCGGGCTCTCCCTTGCGGACCCAGTTGAGACAGGTCGACAGATTATTGTCATCCGGCTGCATGGCCGCGGCCCAACCCTTGATGAGATCATTGTCCCACCATATCCGGCCATCATGGTAATTGGCGGGGAATTCTCTGATTTCCGTTTTGCCGTCATCCCAGAAATAATGGTTGGTCTGATGGTAGTCGGCCGGTTTTCCGTCTTCCGGCAATCGGCAAATCAGCCGCGATTGATGTGCATCGACAAGGTCACCTGTACCTGCATCATAGTATCGATAAACACCTTCCCAAACGCCCTCTCCAGCGGCGAGAAGAGGCATGTTCTTTTGAATTTCCTGTTTGCTGGCCATGTCGTTATTTCTCCAATTACTCTTAAATTCAGGCGCTGTTGCCCTCTTCAAAACCCTTGCTCAAAGGCGCTGATGCAAAGATGAGAATATCCTCGAGACTGCCATCCTCGCCTACCTCAAAAAAATTACAGTTGGACATATGTGTTTCGGTGCCTTCGTCATCGGTCAGCGAAATATCGAACCTCACGGCCACCCTGTTCTCGATCGGGTCGACGGCAGCGATGTAGTTCCTGAAGTGAATGGCAGGGAAGCTCTCGATAAAATCTTCCAGATGGATCCTCAGAGCCGACTTGCCGGTGTAGACGAAGTTGCTGCTCGGAATGCG
>JBCBZY010000379.1:0-2359 GCA_039815115.1 Pseudomonadota bacterium
ATCGTCGTGATCGTCGGACCGATTGTCGAAGAGCTGATGTTCCGCTCGTGGCTCAGCGGATCACCGCGGCTGCTGATCCCCGTTTTCGGGCTGCTTGTGTGGATGGGACTGACCTATAGTTATGAGCAATTGGGGTGGCCCGGTCCCGCTTCTATCGGCACCGCAGTTTTGTTGGCCGTAATTGCCGCTGCCGTGTTGATCGGTGTGATCCTATTCTGGAAACGACCAGTGCCGGGATGGTATGTCCGGAGTTTCCCGCTGATCTTCTGGGTCCAGGCCTTACTCTTTGGTTCGGTGCATGTGTTCAACTATGCCGGTGACAATCCCGCCGCGCTGCTGCCCTTTGTCCTGCCACAGACAGTGGGCGGCCTGATCTGGGGCTATGCCAGAATCCGTTATGGCTGGTGGGCCAATATGGCCATGCACATGGCGTATAACCTGATCGCGACCAGCGGGCTGGTCTATGTTCTCCTGACCCGCCCGGACATGCTCTAGTCGGTAACGACTGCAGTTCCCGATGCGGACACCATCAGCATCGAGCCCTTGTCGCCAACGACTTCATAGTCGAGATCCACACCGACCACCGCATTCCCGCCTAGCTTGGCGGCCTCGGCCTGCATCTCCAGCAACGCCTCGTCCCGTGCGCGTTTCAGCACATTTTCATATTTGCCGGAGCGGCCACCGACAATATCGGTGATGCTGGCGAAGAGATCGCGGAACAGGTTAGCGCCAACGATCACTTCACCAATCACGATCCCGCGATAGTCGCGGATCGCCTTGCCTTCGATGCTGGGGGTGGTGGTAACGATCATGCTTGTTCTCCCGCTATTGATGGCGGGATGTTAGCGGATCGTTCAGGCGAGACCAAGCGCCGACTTATAGGTGTCGAGTATGGCTTCCATTTCCTGACGGTCGTGGGTTTCCATTTTGCGCAGACGTACAATCTGACGCATGATTTTGGCGTCATAGCCCTGTGACTTCGCTTCGGAATAGACGTCACGGATATCGTCCGCGATACCTTTTTTCTCTTCTTCCAACCGTTCGATACGCTCAATAAACAGACGCAGCTGGTCTGCGGCAACATTGCCTTCGCTCATTCTTAAATTCCCCAGAAAATATGTTTTTGGATTCGTGCAGCCGCTTTAATCGACGCTCTCATTCTTGGCTACGCTTTCCTTCATCCGTTGTAGCTTTTCTGGTGTCGCCTCGGTCTGGAACTTTCTCTTCCATTCGGATGACGGCATGCCGTGAATGGCCATGCGGGCTTCTTCCTTGGTCATGTTTCCGCCCGCTTCATTGGTCGCTTCCATGACCCAATCGGCCAGGCAATTGCGGCAGAAACCGGCAAGTCCCATCAGATCGATATTTTCCGCATCATGGCGGTGCTGCAAATGCTTGACCAGACGGCGAAAGGCCGCCGCAGCCGCTGCATCAGAAATTTGTTCTGTCATGTGAAATGCTTCCGTTGCTTTTTGTTTTTATCCTGTCATGATTTGGGGCTAACAGGCGTGAATTTAAAGCACCAAAACAGGAATTTTCGATGGCAGCGCATATGTTCTCCCGCGACCGTAAAGTAAAGGTGCTTGCCACCCTTGGTCCCGCCAGCGGCAGTCCCGAAATGATCGAGAAAATGTACAAGGCGGGCGTTGATGCGTTTCGCATGAACATGAGTCACGGCGAACATAAGGCCCATGCCAAAAATGTAGAGTCAATCCGGGCGTTGGAAAAGAAGGCCGGACGGCCGATTACGATATTGGCGGATCTGCAAGGCCCCAAATTGCGTATCGGTACTTTTGCTAAAGCACCCGTTGAACTGAAAACCGGAGCGAAATTTACGCTGGATCTGCAAAAGAAAAAAGGCGACGCCAAGCGGGTCAACCTGCCGCATCGCGAAATTATCGAGACTCTGGAGCCCGGCCATACGCTGCTTCTGGACGACGGCAAGATCCGACTGGAAGTTACCAAGGCCGATGGCAAGAGCGTCGAAACCAAAGTGATTGTTGGCGGACCGATATCGGATCGCAAGGGCGTCAATGTCCCTGAAGTGGTGTTGCCGGTCAGCTCGCTCACAGACAAGGACCGCAAGGACCTGACCTTCGCGCTGGACCAGGACGTGGACTGGATCGCACTCAGTTTCGTCCAGCGCCCGGAAGATGTTGCCGAAGCGCGGCGACTGATTGGCGGCAAGGCGGCTTTGCTCGCGAAGATTGAAAAACCGGCGGCGATCGACCGGCTGGATGAAATACTCGAGCTGTCCGACGCGGTGATGGTCGCGCGCGGCGACCTCGGTGTCGAATTGCTGCCTGAGCAGGTTCCGCCGTTGCAGAAACAGATTGTTGCCGCTGCACGCAAGCTCGGC
>JBCBZY010000115.1:0-8115 GCA_039815115.1 Pseudomonadota bacterium
GCCAAGGTCGCTGCCATGCTCCGGTTCGGAAAAGCCCTGGCACCAGATATCTTCGGCACTCAGCATATTCCTGATATATTTCTGCTTCTGCTCCTCGGTGCCGAGATCGAGGATCAGGGGACCAGCCCAGCCATTGCCAATTGCGTTGATCATGATCGGCGCGTCATGCTTTTTCATCATGCGGGTCGCGACGCGCTGATATTCGCTGTGCATGCCGCCGCCGCCATATTCTTTCGGCCAGCTCGCACCGAGATAGCCAGCCTCATAGACCTTGCGTTGCCATTCGCGCAGAAAATCAAATTGCTCGTCGGTCGACACCTCCATGAAGGTCAGCGGCAGCATGAAGCCCGGATCGCGGACGGTATTTTCGCGGAACCAGGCATCGGCGGCTTCGCCATATTCCTTCAGTTCCGCTGCGCTGGGTTTGTCGGCCATGATCTCGCTCCTGAAAAACTCTTATCAATAGGGCCAGTGGCAGCCGAAGCGACCCTTCCCTAATCTGGGAATCAACGACCTGTTAATTGAACGATTAAAAATGAAAAAGCAATGGTCGGAAATATCAGTCCGGAGAGAGAAATGCCTGCCGAAACAGTCACCGAACAGAAACATGTGATGTGCCGCGCCTGTCATGCCCATTGCGGGCTGATCGTCGATTTCGAAAATGGTGTCCCAGTGCGGACCCATGGTGACAAGGACAATCCGGAATTTGAAGGCTATAGCTGCATCAAGGGCCGCCAGCTTGCCAATTATCACAGCTTCGACACCCGGCTGCTGACCAGTTACAAGGGCATGAAGCATGGCGAGAAACAAGCGATCCACTGGCGCACGGCGGCGGCTGAGATAGCCGAACGGATCGAGGCGATTGTCGCCGAGCATGGCCCGGACAGTGTCGCCTCCTATGTCGGGACATTCGGCTATAATAATCTCAACGGCCATGCCTTCATGCTCGCCCTGATGGACGCGATCGGATCGACCTCCGTCTATGATAGCGTCACGATCGACCAGCCGGGCAAAGGCATTGCCCGCGCGCTTGTCGGCCCCTGGCTGGCTGGCGCGCCACGGGTGGGCGACTGGGACGGGTTGATGCTGGTCGGAACCAATCCGGTGGTGTCGATGAACGGCGGTCTTGGCATGAACCCGGCGAAGAAGCTGCATGATGCGAAAAAGCGTGGCATGCAGCTGATCGTGATTGACCCTCGCGTAACTGACAGCGCGAAACGCGCCGACCTTCATCTGCAATGCCGCCCCGGGGAAGATCCGGTGATCCTCGGCGCGATCGCCAAGGTGGTGATCGAGGAAGGCCTGTACGACAAGGATTTCGTCGTCAATGATGTCGACGGCTTCGAGGCAATGAAAAAAGCGGTAGCGCCTTTTGATCCCGCTCTCGCCGCCCAGCGCGCCGACGTGACGGCAGAGGAAATTGTCCAGGCGGCGCGCATGTATGGCAGCTGGAAAAAGGGCAGCATCAGCGTCGGCACCGGTCCGAACATGGCCGGCGGGGGCAATATCACCGAATATCTCAACCTGTCGCTGACCTCGATCATGGGCCACTGGCTCCGCGAAGGCGATATCAACCGGCGCAGCGGCGTCTTCATGAAGCCCGCCCCGCCAGTCGCCGCCTCGCCCGGCCCAATCCAGGCCTGGGGCTTTGGCCGCAAGCTGCACAGCCGCGATCTCGAACAGAGCATATCCGGCATGCCGACAGCAGCGCTGCCGGATGAAATCCTGACCCCCGGCGACAAACAGGTGAAAGCGCTGATCTGTCTCGGCGGCAATCCGATGCTTGCCTGGCCAGATCAGCTCAAGACATTCGAGGCGATGAAGGCGCTCGACCTGCTCGTCTGCCTCGACCCGCGCATGTCCAAGACAGCAGAGCTGGCCGATTATGTCATTGCTCCGAAACTGCATTACGAAGTACACGGCAACACGGCGGCACCCGAACTTTATGGCGGCTTTGGCGCTGGCTGGGGGTTCGAGAATAATTATGCTCAGGCCAGCCCGCCGATCATGGAATCGCCCGAAGGCTCCGACCTGTGCGAGGAATATGCATTTCTCCACACGCTCGCCAGCGAAATGGACAAGCCGCTCAAGATCAAATCCTGGGCGCTGGTGTCCCACCCGGAAGAACGCGAGGAAAAGGCCACGACCTTCGAGCCCGGCGAAACCCCCGATCCGATCACCGCGTGGAGCGCCGCGCTCAATGGCTCGCCGGTTCCGGTGGCCGATGTCTATGCCGATCCCGAAGCGCAGAAGGGCAAGATCGTCGATGCGCAGGCGCTGATGGTCCAGCCGAAGCCCGCTGACTGGGAAGGCAAGCTGTCGGTCGGCAATGCCGCGATGATGGAAGAGCTGGGCGAATATGCGGGCCGGCTGGGTAAGCCGGTCGAGGAAACAGCCTTCCCGATGCGGATGATCGGGCTGCGGATGACCGAGATCCACAATTCGAACTGGCATGAGGATCCGGTCCAGCGCAAGCGCGTGCCGCATCATCCCGCCTTCATGAACCCTGCGGACATGGAGCAGCTCGGCCTGTCAGAAGATCAGCCGGTGGAAGTGGAGTCCGCCCGCGCCTTCATCAGCTGCGTCGCCAAGGCCGACAAATCTGTAAAACCCGGCTGCGTCTCGCTGCCGCACAGCTGGGGCACCAATCCGGACGAAAAGGAAGACCCGCTCGGCGCAGGTGGCAATACCGGACGTTTATCTTTCAACGACCGCGACTTTGACCGGCGCACGGGCATTCCGCTGATGAGCAGCATCCCGATCCGGGTCCGGGCGAAACAGGAACAATCACTGGAGGCAGCCGAATGACCAATCCGCTTTTCGATCTCACCGGCGAAGTCGCCGTCATCACCGGCGCGGGCCGGGGGATTGGCGAAGGCATGGCAAAGACGCTGGCCGATGCCGGATGCAATGTCGTCTGCGCCGCGCGCAGCGTCGACCAGATCCAGTCGGTTGCCGACGAAATCAATGCCAGCAACAGCGGCGGGCGGGCGATTGCCCAGGCGACCGATGTCACCAGCCGCGAAGACATGGAAGCGCTGGCACAGCGCGCGGTGGACGAATTCGGGCGGCTCGACATCTGGGTCAACAATGCTGGCGGGTCGCTCGTTTCCGCCCCGCTGACCGAGCTGGACGAGGCGGAATGGGACAAGACCATGGCGGTCAACCTGACATCCGTCTTCCACGGCGTCCGCGCCGCCTGCAAGCATTTCGGCGAAGGCAGCCGGATCGTCAACACATCCTCCATGGCCGGACAGGACCCCTTCCCCGGCAGCGGCCATTACAGCGCCGCCAAGGCCGGCGTGCTGATGCTGACCAAGACGCTCGCCCATGAACTCGGCCCCAAAACCCGCGTCAACGCCATCCTGCCGGGCTTTGTCCCCACCGAAACAGTGAAGGAAGCGCTCAGCATGAAGGACGAGGATTTTATCGGCTTCGAAGACACGCTCGGCCTGCCCGCCGGGCGGCTGGGCACGCCGCAGGATATCGGCGCCCTGACGCTCTACCTCTGCGCTCCGGCTTCGGAATGGGTGACAGGTCAGTGCATAAGGATCGCCGGGACGCCTTGAGCCGTGCTCCAGCCTGCTCGCGCAGGTTGAACAGCTCCGGATAGCTTGATCCCGGTCAATGACGCGACCTTGCAACCGGGTTAGAGGTCATGTCGTTATGAAGACATTGATCCTCTATTATTCGCGAACCGGCACGACAGAAACTGTCGCCAATGCGCTGGCCGCCGAGCTGGATGCAGAAATCGCGCGGATCGCCTGCCGAAAATATGATGGTGGCTGGTTCCGCTATCTTCTCGCCGGATATGACAGCGTTAAAGGCCGGTTGCCACCGATTGACGTTCCAGATCTGGATTTCCGGAGCTTCGATCGCGTCATTCTCGGCACGCCAATCTGGACCAGCTATCCGGCGCTGCCCATGCGAGCGTTCCTTTCGGACAAGCCGGAATTGCCGGATCGCATTTCGCTGTTCCTCACCTATGGCGGGCATTCGCCTCCGGAGAAGGCGGAACAAGCTATTGCCGATCTGGTGCCCGGGACACTGGAGGCCAGACTCAACATTTCTCAAAAAGCCGTCGAAGCCGGGCAGATGGCCGAACCCATAACTGAATTTGTCCGAAAACTGGGAGACATGGCGTAACAGCTTTCGCATCGCAGGCAGCGAAGCGATGCTTGCTGGCTTCAAGCTATGCTGGCACCTGCTGTGGCAAGACCGATCCTTCGGACCATACCGCCCTTGAAGTCCAGAAAGCCCGCCTGGATCGCGCAGGCCACCATGTGGGTCCGGTTTCTGGCACGCAGTTTCAGCCTGACATTCTCGACATGCCGGTCGACCGTGCGCGGGGAAATGCCGAGATGGCGCGCCACTTCTTTGGCCGACAGGCCCAGAATGACATATTCCAGGACCTCCTGTTCTCTGGAGGTGAGCACGGGTTCGTTGCGAGACAGTGATGACAAGTTCATAGGAGTGCCTTTTTGCGGGAGTCCGCAGCCTGTGCCGGTGCAGAAAAGAATTTGAAAAATTGGGGCCGCACTCACGTGCAGCCCCAGGAGGCAGGAGAAAAACCATTTGCTCCTGCTTTGGGTGCGAGGGTCGCGAGGGGGTATTTCAAACTAAAATTGGGGCTCACTTCCTGTGAGGCCGGACGGCATGGGGGGATGGGTCATCATTTATTCCTTCTATTTTCCGAAAGGGGGAATTCGCTTCGGGAGAGCAGCATTCCCATGATAGCCTTGCGTGTCATTCAGCATGTCCACGGGCATGTTTTTTGCGTGGCAACTTGCCTTTCGCCGCAACAATTTGTGAACTTGTCGCTGGCGGGACTGGTGCGGATCATCCGCGGAGGGTAAGTGACACGCCACTCGCGGGGCATGTGAGCAAGGTAGTTATGGCCGATATCGAAATACACGTGCTCGGCGGACTGGCTGTGCACCGCGAAGGCAAAATCCTGAAATTGCCCGCATCGCGAAAGGCGCGGGCGATGCTGGCCTATTTGCTGCTGACCGGCAAACCGCAGCACCGCGAACGTCTGTGCGATCTGTTCTGGGAGGGGCCGGATGATCCGCGCGGGGCTCTGCGGTCGGCGATCTGGAAACTGCGCCGGCTCATCAACGAACCGGGTGCCGAACGGATCGTGGCCGACCGCGAATGGGTGAGGTTCGATCCCGTTGCGGTCAGCATCGATTATGGCAAGCTGGAAGAACTGGTGAACCGGGACAAGGAACCGGACCGTGAGGAATATGCCGAAATCCGTGCAGCTCTTGATCAGCCGTTGCTGACCGGTCTCGATCTGCCAGACCATGAGCTGTATCAATCCTGGCTGACCGCGATGCGCGAGGAAGCGGAGGTCTTGCGTACACGGCTGCTGCCCGATCTCGGGACGCGGACCGGGCACCCGCTTGAACGGCACAGTGAGCTGCTCTTGCAGCGACAGAAAATCGGATTTGCCGACGCGCGTGACGGCACCCGGATCGCCTGGGCGCGGATCGGATCCGGTCCGCCGCTCGTCAAGGCAGCCAACTGGCTCAATCATCTGGAACTGGACTGGGACAGCGAAGTCTGGTCCCCCCTGTTTCAGCAACTGGCCCGGGATCACACTCTCATCCGCTATGACGAGCGCGGCAACGGGATGTCTGACTGGGATGCGCCGGATCTCGGCTTTGATGCCTTTGTCGCAGATCTGGAAACCGTGGTGACAGAAAGCGGCGCGGACCGGTTTCCGCTGCTGGGCATTTCCCAGGGGGCGGCGGTGGCGATTGAATATGCGGCGAGGAATCCCGAACGGGTCAGTCATCTCGTGCTGTGGGGCGGCTATGCGGCGGGCTGGCGCGTCGATGACAGCAATGACATTCAGTCGCGCGCCGAGCGGGAGGCGCTGATCACCCTTGTCGCAAAAGGCTGGGGACGGGATGACTCAAGCTATCGCAACCTGTTCTCGCGCGCCCTCATTCCCGGTGCGACCCTGGCCGAACGAGATGCCTTTGACGAGTTTCAGAGAAAGACCGTGTCGGCCGCCAATGCCGCCCGGTTTCTGGAAGGTTTTGCCGATATTGATGTCCGTCACCGGCTTGAGTCGGTAAAATGTCCGACTCTTGTCATGCATGCCCGCGGCGATCAGCGGGTGCCGGTGGAGAAAGGGGCGGAACTCGCCAGCAGGATTGACGGTGCGGAGTTTGTGACGCTGCCGACCGACAATCATCTTCTGCTGGGGCGCGAGCAAAGCTCCGAGCTTTTTGTGGCCCATGTCCGGGAATTTCTCTCTGGCATTGGCGTGGCCGCTATCGGAACGCGTAACAAATCCTAAGCTCCACCCTGTCAGAGGCTCACCGCAAAATGAAACTCGTCCGGTCCACGCCGCTATTGCCGGTCCGCGGATCGAACGCCGTTACGAGTATTTCATAGGTACCCTTCTCTGCAGTCGAAACATCCACCGCATATTGGCTGGTCTGTCCAGTAAAGGTCAGAGTTTGCGGTGGGCGCGGGGTGTCGTTGTGGCGAACTTCGGCGGTGATTTCGATCGCGTCCGAATCCCAGGTGCCGCCCGGAGAGGTGGGGCAGCCGCAAATCATAACGACATTGGCCCGGATCGTCATGACCTGCGGGTCATTCTCGACATAGCTGTGCGCGGCGGGAGCAAGGATATCTACAGCAAAGCCCGGCACCCGGATCAGCCAGCCGTCGCCACTGTCCAGATGCTTGCCCGGCAGTACCCAGCGCGTTGACGAGGCTTCGGCTCCGGTCTGGGGTTGGGCATTGGGTCCGCTGACCGTCACACGGACGCGGCGCGGTCTGTCAATATCGAGAGTCGAGACATAGACCGCGTCGCCTTCTTCGGAGAGCCTGCCATAGCGGGGTGTCGGCGTGCGCAAGATACGATCCGTGTTCCCGGTCTTGCCCCGGGTTACGCCGGTATCGAGTATCTCGCCGGTATCGGCATCTTCGATCACCACATTCATGCCAGACATGCCGCTGCCGATAAATTTCGCATCTACCGTCAGCGCACGCACGGCAATCCGCGTGTCTTCGGCGGCTGCAGTTCCGGCCAACATGAAAAATGCCGCGAAGCCTGCAATCCACTGTTTCATTTTCTGTCTCCTGTGACCGGTTGTTAAGGGGGTCAATGTAAACCAGATCAGCCCACTCAACAACCAGTTCACGGCAGCGAACGCGCGTAAAAAAAGGGCCCCGGATCGCTCCGGAGCCCTCTCGAAATTTCCAGATGTACCGACTTAGCCAACCACCACCATGACCAACGAACGGGCGATCAGGGCGGGGGTTTCGATACCCTCGATCTCGACCGTCACGTCATAGCTGAGCAGCCAGCGGCCGGGCTGTTTTTCCTGTGCGTCGACCAGCACATGGCGGGCGCGGATCTTGGAACCGGCGCGGACCGGGTTGAGGAAGCGGACCTTGTCATAGCCATAGTTGATACCCATCACCGTGCCTTCGAGACCCAGCGTCACGCCGTAGGACATGGCCGGCATCAGCGAGAGCGTCAGCAGACCGTGAGCGATGGTGCCGCCAAAGGGCGTCTTGGCTGCGGCCTCTTCATCGACATGGATGAACTGGTGATCCTCGGTACAGTCGGCAAATTTGTTGATCCGGTCCTGGCTGGCTTCGAACCAGTCGGACACGCCGACCTCCTTGCCTTTCCAGCTTTCCAGTTCCTCGGGTTTGACTATCGGCATGTTCTTTCTCCTCTTGCTGGCTGGTTTCAGCCTTTCATCACTTCCTGCATCCGGCGGAAAAACTTGCCGCCCTGGCCGCCGCCATTGGCATATTCCTGCATCCCGGTTTCATCCAGAATCTGGTCAATATTTCCGGCAATCGCTTCGGCGTTGCGCTCGGCTTCGGGGAGCCAGATGCCTTCGGTTTCCAGAATCTTCGCCGCGGCATAGCCACCGGCACCGGCGGTCAGGATCGTCTTGGACGGCGCGCCGTCGCTGCACAGATAGACCACGGCCGGGGTCACCGCTTCGGGGACCAGCGCCTTCACTGCTTCTTCGGGCATGATGTCTTCGGTCATCCGGGTCGCGGCGACCGGCGAGATGCAGTTGGTGTGAATGCCCTTGCCCGCGCCTTCCTGGTGGAGCGTGTTCATGAATCCGA
>JBCBZY010000186.1:0-5681 GCA_039815115.1 Pseudomonadota bacterium
CCCCGGACTGGACCGGCAGCATGTCGTTCAACCTCGGCCTGCCGGTGGCCAGCGGGATGCTCGATCTGATCAGCTCGATATCCTTCCGCAGTGATGCCAGCCAGTTTGAATCGCCCAATCCGTTCCTCGACCAAGACGGTTTTGCACTGGTTGATGCCAGCCTGGTCTATACCGAAGACAGCGACTTCTTCTCCATCGGCGTGCATGGCAAGAACCTGTTCGACAAGCGCTACAAGGTGGCGGGTTATAATTTCGTCGCTGGCGGCCAAAACGGAGCACCCTTTATCTCAACCTTGGGCCGGGAAGGCACATTGACGGCCTTTTTCGGTGACCCCCGGCGCGTTTTCGTCACCGGTGAAATCAAGTTTTAAGCCGGCGGATTGTGATGAGTTACTCCCCTCAGGCGGATCGCGAACATGGCGATCCGCCTGTTTATAAGGATCATTTCTACCGCAGCGGTGATGACCGGCTGACGCTCTATGCGCGCATTTATGAAAGTGATGGACCGCCGCTCTTGCTGATGCACGGCCTCACCCGGAACAGCGCTGATTTTGAAGGCCTGGCGGCCCATCTGGCGGGGAAATATCGCCTGATCGTCCCCGACCAGCGCGGACGCGGGCGCTCTGACCATGACCCGGATCCAGCCAATTATATTCCCGCCACTTATGTGATCGACATGATGGCGTTGCTGGACAGCCTGCACTTGGGTCCGGTCGGCCTGATCGGCACGTCCATGGGCGGGCTTATGGCGATGCTGATGGCCGCCACGGAGCCAGAGCGTTTCCCGACCCTGATCCTCAACGACATCGGCCCGGTTGTAGAGCAAGACGGTCTCGATCGCATTCAAAGCTATGTCGGCGCCTTGCCTCCCTTTGACAGCTGGCAGGCCGCTGCCGACCATTGCCGCCACGTCCATGGCGAAACCATGGTCGGCTATGATGATCAGGACTGGCTCGGCTTTGCGCGGCGCACCTGCCGGGAACAGCCAGACGGGTCGGTCCTATTTGCCTATGATCCTGCCATTGCGCAGGGTCTATCGGGCAATCAGCAAACCGCGGTTCCCCCTGATCTATGGCCGATGTGGGATCGTCTCTCCGCCATACCCACGCTGGTGATCCATGGCGCGCTATCGGATATTATTGCGCCAGCCACCCTTGCCGAGATGCAAGACCGGCATTCCGGGCCGATTAGCGCAGTCGAGATTGCCGATCGAGGCCACGCACCCATGCTCGACGAGCCGGCTGCCATATCAGCTATTGACAGTTTCCTGCAAAAGCTAGAGCGCTGAATGGTGAGCAACGCCGATATTCCTAAACGCGCCACCTCTCCCAATGTCGCGCTCGGCATGTTGCTGATCGTCTATATCTTCAATTTTGTGGACCGCCAGATATTGGCGATACTGGCAGGGCCGATCCAGGCCGATCTCGCGCTTAGCGACACCCAGATGGGACTGCTTGGCGGCATCGCCTTCGCCCTGCTCTATTCCACCCTGGCGGTGCCATTGGGGTGGATAGCGGACAAGACCAGTCGCAGCTGGGTCATCACCATCTCGCTGGGCGTGTGGAGCGGATTTACCGCGCTTTGCGGTTTGGCGCAGGGATTCTGGTCGATATTCCTCGCGCGCCTCGGCGTCGGCATCGGCGAAGCGGGCGGTGTAGCACCATCCTATGCCCTGATCGCGGACTATTTCCCAAGTGAGAAACGCGCGCGCGCGCTTTCCATCTATTCGCTCGGCATACCCTTGGGATCGGCGACCGGTGTCATTGCTGGCGGTTATATTGCAGCCACGGTCGACTGGCGTCTGGCCTTCATCGTTGTCGGACTGTCCGGCGTCTTGATCGCGCCGATTTTCAAATATCTGGTCCGCGATCCCAGCAAGGCGCCCGTGCTCACCAGCGATGGACAACCACAGACGCGCTTTGTCGATATTCTCAAGATTCTGGCCGGGAAACGCGCGTTCTGGTTCCTTGCCTTTGGCGCTGCTTCCAGCTCCATGCTCGGCTATGGCATTGCCTTCTGGTTGCCCAGCCTGTTGCAGCGCAGCTTTGGCCTCGACCTCATTGAGACGTCCCTATTCTTCGGGTCGATATTGCTGATCGGCGGCGTCGCCGGTGTCATTGGCGGCGGCATTTTGGGGGACTGGCTCGGCAGCAAGAACAAGGGTGCTTACGGCCTGGTCCCCGCCGCTGCCTTTCTTCTCGCGGTTCCGCTTTTCGCCGCGGGCATCATGAGCGGTTCGGCCACCCTCGCCTTCATCCTGTTCCTCGTTCCGCAGGGCCTTGCCTATATCTGGCTCGGGCCCGTATTATCGGCCGTCCAACATCTCGTCACAGCCGAAACCCGCGCCACTGCATCGGCCTTGTTCTTGCTGATCAACAATCTCGTCGGCATTGGCGGCGGTATATTTTTTCTCGGCGCGCTATCGGACAGCCTGGTACCAATCTACGGCGACGACAGCCTGCGCTATTCGATGCTGATATCATTGATATTCTACATCATCGCCGCCCTGTTGATGATGCTCGCCGCCAAACCCCTCGCACGCGAGTGGGTGGAGGACGCGTAAGGGATGTTGGTCGTGAGGCCGGGGGGATATTTATTCGTTCAGGGGCTGGCAAGCAGCTGCGTATCATGTAAATCAACCGAAATTCTCTCTGATCAGGATCTCCCTATGCGCATTCTCGTCTCATTTCTTATGGTACCGTTTCTGTTCCTCCTTGCCGGCTGCAGTGGCCTGGTCTCGCAGGACTCGGAACAAAGGGGCGAAATCGCGCCAATATTGACAAGCAAAGAAGCGTTTGATGATCAGACGTTTGCGAAGCCTCAAGAGGCACGTGTGACGCATATCGACTTGGATCTGGCGATGGACTTCGATGCGAAGACCATCGGAGGAACGGCCACTCTGGATGTGCTAGCGGCCGATGAGGCCAGCGAGATTATACTCGATTCCAATGGCCTTCGCGTCTCTGCGGTTACGGATGAGGCTGGCAATGCTCTGCAGTTTGCCCTTGGCGAGACGGTCGAAGGCAAGGGCGAACCCTTGACCATCCAGCTTCCGGCTCAGAAACTGGAGCGAGATGCCGAACTGGCAGAGGGCGCGCTTGCCCCAACACACCGGATCGTGGTCGAATATGTCTCTGCTCCCGAGGCCGAGGCCTTGCAGTGGTTAAGTCCGGAGCAGACAGCGGGCGGAAAGCATCCCTTCATCTTCAGTCAAGGACAGGCGATCAACAACCGTACTTGGATTCCCACTCAGGACAGCCCCGGAATCCGTCAGACATGGGAAGCGACCATCTCGGCGCCCGAGCCTCTGAATGTCGTCATGAGCGGTGTGATTCAGGGCGAACCCGAACCAGAGGACGGGAACCGCCGTGACTTTCGTTTCGTCATGAACAACCCCGTTCCCCCTTATCTGATTGCCATTGCAGCGGGTAATATTGAATTTCGCGAGCTTGGAGCGCGTTCCGGTGTATGGGCAGAACCTGAAGTCATCGAAGCGGCAGCACAAGAAGTCGGCGATACAGAAGAGATGATCGACGCCGGCATTGCATTGTTCGGTGACTATCGCTGGGGCCGCTATGACATGATCATCCTGCCGCCAGCCTTCCCCTATGGCGGTATGGAAAACCCCGTGATGACCTTTCTCACACCGACATTCATTGCGGGTGATCGCTCTAATAACGGGTTGGTTGCCCATGAACTGGCCCATAGCTGGTCAGGAAATTTGACCACCTATTCGAGCTGGCGCGATGGATGGTTGAACGAAGGGGTCACGTCCTATTTCGAGAACCGCATCGTCGAGGAAGTCTATGGCAAAGAGCGCGCCGAGCAGGAATATGCTCTGAGCTATGCCGGTTTGGTCGGCGGCATTGATGATGTCGGCGCAGACAATCCGGGCACAGCCATGCGTACACCCGATGCAATAAGCCCGTTCGATACGAAGGGCTTCGCGATTTACGACAAGGGGACAGTGTTCCTGCGCACGGCGGAGAATATCATCGGCCGCGAAAAATTTGATGCCTGGCTAACCCAGTGGTTTGACAATCACGCATTCGAGCCGGTGACATCCGAAATGTTTCTGGCCGATCTGCGTGAGAAGTTGATCGGTGACGATGCGGAACTGGAAAAACGGTTGATGTTGGACGAATGGGTTTATGGCACCGGCCTGCCGGAAAACGCCTGGAAACCCGATCCGCAGGCCTTTGCGGAAGTGGACAGCGCGGTGATAGCTTATGCGAAACAGGCAGCGCTGCCCAATGTCGAGGCCTGGCGCGACTGGACGGCGGCAGAGCAGCGACGCTTCCTCGAGGAACTCCCTCAGGATTTGTCTGCCGAGCAACTGGCAGCATTAGACACGACCTTGGGGCTTTCGAAAACTGACAATAATGAAGTGTTGTTTTTGTGGCTGGAGGCGGCGTTACGCAATGAATATGCTCCGACCGTTCCGCAAGCTGAACGCTTTTTGGCGACAGTGGGACGCAATAAGTTTGTCAGCCCCTTGTTCACAGCACTTAACGAAACGGATTGGGGCAAGCCGATCGCTCGGCGCATCTATGCCGATACGCGGAGCAGCTATCACGCCTATACGCGCGGCAATGTAGATGAGACACTTCAATATAAGGCATCTGCGGAAACGTCGCTGTCAGAGTAACTGGAACCTGTCGCTGATTGGTCTTGTCAGACTGAACGTGATTTGCCGAAAATCACGCAAGCCGCGATGGGGTGCATTCATGCCCGAATGCCTGCTTTGGGCGCAAAAGCGGACATTGGTCGATTCACAAAACGCACCAAACTAAAGGCACTTTCTATCAATCTTGTGACGGATCAAATGACAATCAACTATCTCCAACCAAAATAAACGGTGCCCAGGCGTTGGGATGTGCAAAATGATCATCTGTTGTATCCAGGCTGGTATCAGAGCGCAATTCTTGAATGGCTCGACGTAAAGCAGCGGCACGGGATTTTACTTCACCGGTTTTTTCCAGTTCAATCGCGCGAACAGTGATATTCGCTGCAACATCATCCCTAACCGGCCAATGTGAAACCAACATATTTCGGGTGCCAGCGTAGAAAAAGGCCTGCGCAAGTCCCGATAATCCTGGAGCACCATCCCGGCCATTTGAAGCTGCGGTGTTGCAAGCCGACAGGACCACCCATTGCGCGTTTATCCTTAACTGGGTTATCTCAGACGCGGTTAGAAGGCCGTCATCGTCGGGTAAGACGGTCTTTGGCGGCGTCATCACCAATGCTGGTTCTGTCAAAAAATCAAGCTCTCCGGCTATCAACCCATGCGTTGCCAAAACCAGAATCTCGGAATCAAGATCGGCTTTGCGAAAAGCTGGTTCGGTGGCTTTCTCGGCCAGGTAGAGATTGCTCTTTCCGCTTCCCAGCACCGCCGACAGCATTTCCAGTTCCTTCGCTGTACCCGGCAACCGACTGAGTTTTCTTATTTCTTCGATCTGGACGCCACTACCGCCCGGCTTCTGTTTGCTCGCAAACAATGCTCTAGCGTCACTGCTGGCTCCATTTCTGCGCCCCGGCTTGAACGAACGGCTAATTCCTTGTCCACCGAGCACGGGATCACCAAAGCCAACAAAGCCATTTTTGCTAGCATTTGGCGAATTACGTCTGCCCATGCGTGATTGCGTGAGCGATTGCAAAGAGGGCAGGGTGGCTAGCGCAAA
>JBCBZY010000391.1:0-1934 GCA_039815115.1 Pseudomonadota bacterium
CCGGACATGTAGATGTCCTCGGGGAAGTTCATATCCGCGTCTTCGCGGCCGATGCGCACCACGCCGTCCTTGGCGCAGAGCACCATGCCCTCGTAGCCACCGGCGACGAGCTGGGCCATCGCAGTCGGCCTGTCGCAATCCGCCCTGTCCCAGCATCTCGCGCGCCTGCGTGAAGAAGGCATCGTAACCTATCGACGCGAGTCCCAGATCCTTTGGTACCGAATTGCTGACGACCGGATCGAACAGCTGATGGCCACACTCTATTCGCTTTACTGCAAGGACTAACCGATGACCGCAAGATTGATACAGCCTGAAGAGGCACATGATCTGATCACTCGCAAGAACGCCAAGCTAATTGATATTCGCAGCAAGGATGAATTTGCCCGCGAGCATATTGAAGGCGCGCAATCGCTTCCACTCGACCAACTGGCCGATGCAAAAATTCTATCCGGCCCGGTGATTTTCCATTGCCGCTCCGGCAACCGAACCGCCATGAGTAAAAATCGGCTGTCGGCGGCCACAAATGGTGATTGCTATATCCTGGAAGGCGGTATGGACGCTTGGAAGACCAGCGGCATGACAACCCAGCGCGACACAAGTCAGCCGATAGAGATCATGCGTCAAGTCCAGATCACGGCTGGCATACTCATATTGATCGGTGTTTTTCTGGGCCTACTGATTGCCCCTCAGTTTTTCGCGATCGCGGCCTTTGTGGGGGCCGGACTGACTTTCGCCGGGGCAACCGGCTGGTGCGGCATGGCAAAATTTCTGGCACTTATGCCTTGGAACCAGCGGGCAATCGGTTAGAGCGGAGAATGGCTTTACCTCCTTCCGTTAGTACCGACTGGCTAGGCGGGAGCTAATTCACACCGCGTTCTTTTCCTTCCCAATAAGGTGCTCGCAGCTCTCGTCTTAAAATCTTGCCCGAAGCGTTTCTTGGCAGTTCAGGAATTACATCAACCGATTTCGGTACCTTGAACCCAGCGATGCGTTCCCGCGCCCAGCTTATCACACTGTCGGCATCAATCTCGCCTCCATCAGGCTTGGGTGAGACAACAGCTTTTACCGCTTCACCCCATTTTTCATCGGGGATACCTATGACCGCTACTTCGTTGACTTGCGGGTGGCCGAAAATCGCATTTTCGACTTCTGCCGGATAGACATTTTCACCGCCTGAGATGATCATGTCCTTCACCCGGTCCTTGATATAGAAATACCCATCCTCATCCATGATTGCCGCATCGCCGGTATAAAGCCAGCCATCTGTATCTACGGTCTCAGCTGTCTTTTCAGGATTATTGAAATAATGCAGCATGTTAAGGCCAGATCGTGTGGCAATTTCTCCGATGGTGCCGGGCGGTACTTCCTGACGCTGCTCATCGACAATTTTCATTTCCACTCCGGGTAGCGGCACACCGATACCGCGCATCCGCTCGTTACCATCCGGATCATGATCTTCGGGCGGCAGGATGCATACAGTGCCGGTGGTTTCGGTCATGCCATATTGCTGGCAGAACAGAGCCTTCGGCATCGTCTGAATACACTGACGCAGCAGCTCCAGCGGAATCGGAGCCGCACCATAAGTGACGGAGCGGACAGTCGAGAAATCTGTCTCTTTCGCTCTTGGCCAGTTGACCAGCATTTGCAATGCCGTGGGTACAAGGAAAAACTGGTTGAGCCCTTTGTCCACGCAATCCAGCACGCTGTCAGGGTGGAATTCGGGAATGACCATCATCGTTGCGCCGTTGTAAAAGGCAATTGGGCCTATGCCCGACCCAGCAATATGCGCGCAGGGCATAACCGCGAGCGTGCTGTCATCAGGGCCGATGTCAATCCAGGCATGTTCCGGCTTATTCTCCACCAGCGGGCGCATCTTGAACAGATTGTCGCTGGTCAGCACTGCGCCCTTGGGGTTGCCTGTGGTACCGGAAGTA
>JBCBZY010000234.1:0-4634 GCA_039815115.1 Pseudomonadota bacterium
ATAAACGCTTCATATTGCTCGCGGTTCATCGGGCAATTGATATAATCCTTGCCATCACCTTCCGGTCCGATCTTGTCCCACCGCGACTGCATCCACGCGATATCCATGTTGATGCTGTCCCGATACACAATTGGAGCAATGGCATCGAAAAAGGCGAGACTGTCCTCTCCCGTGGCCGCGCCGATACTTTCGGCGAGAGACATGGCCGTAAGCGGGCCAGTCGCGATAATTGTCGGCCCGCTTTCGGGCAGCTGATCAACGCGTTCGCGGACAATCTCAACAAGGGGATGCTCTGCCAGAGCCTGAGTCACACCTTCAGAGAAATGATCCCGGTCCACGGCTAATGCAGAACCTGCAGGAAGCCGGGTCTTGTCGCCTTCACTCATAATGATCGAATTCAGCGTCCGCATCTCCTGGTGAAGCAATCCAACCGCATTTTTCTCCGCGTCGTCCGACCGGAAGCTGTTGGAACAAACAAGTTCGGCCAGTCCCTCCGTTTGGTGCGCCGGGGTCATGTCGCCCGAACCGCGCATTTCCGAAAGCCGGACTTCTACGCCTGCCTCAGCCAGTTGCCATGCCGCTTCTGATCCGGCGAGCCCGCCGCCAATAATATGTGCCTGTGTCATGGCGGTCTTAGTGTTGTGGTAATCAATCAATGTCAATCTGGCAGTTGGTTTGCGGGCGTGGTAAAACGCCTTTGCGAGGGAAAAAGGGGACAATTCGTTGAAGCGTGCCATAGTTGAATCCCGTCCATTTCTGTTGCTGAGCCTGCTTTTCGCGATCAGCTATTACTTCGTGATGGACAGCAATGTTCCTGGCCTCTTCCTGATTTTCTGGAAAGGGGCGGGGGTGGCTTTTCTGGCCATTTATGCCTTGCGGCGCGTAGCGACTCCAGACGGCCGCATGATTGCTGCGGTAATGGCGTTTGGCGCCATTGGTGACATGCTCATTGAAATTGATCTGATCGCGGGTGCGGTCGCCTTTCTTATCGGACATGTCATTGCGATTGCCCTTTACGCCCGCCATCGCCGTGAAAAGACGGTGTTCAGCCAGAAAATGCTGGCTATTCTTCTTGTTCCGCTGATCGTGTACATCGCCTGGTCGTTGCCATTTGACCGCGCCGAAGCACCCGGTTTTGCGGCCTATACTGTTTTCCTCGCCATCATGGCAGCCATGGCCTGGACCAGCAGCTTTCCGCGATACCGGGTGGGGATCGGCGCGCTACTGTTCGTCGTCTCGGATCTGCTGATCTTTTCGCGCACTGGATTTCTTCAGGATTCCGTCATTCCGGACTGGACGATCTGGCCGCTATATTATGTCGGCCAGTTCATGATCGTGACAGGCGTGGTGCGGACGTTGCGCGCCAAGGCGCATATCTACAATCCCTAGACTGGATTAAGGCATCAATGAGTGAGGCGTGGAGCTCAGTCCTCACTCTGATCTGTTGAAGGATCTTCCGAATCTTCGCCGGCAGCTGGATTGTCTGCCTCGAGCAGTTCTTCAGCGACCGCCGCTTCGGCTTCGTTCTCTGGCTCTTCTTCCTCGTCAATCTTGGCAGCACCAACAACCTGTTCACCATCGGACACATCAAACAGCTTCAGGCCGGATGATGCGCGTCCGATAATCGAATATCCCCGATTATCCTCGAAGCCGTTCTCGATCAGATGTCGGAATTCGATGGTCATGCGAATGAGCTTTGCCTGATCGGTGACCAGCATCAGCTGCTCGCTGTGCTTCACCGGGAAACTTGCGACGACTGGCCCATTGCGATCCGGATCACTGTCGGGCGAACCGATATTCACAACCCCTTTGCCGCCGCGACCTATGGTGCGATACTCGAAGGCAGAAGAAATCTTGCCATAGCCATTGGCGCAGACGGTCAGAATAAACTCTTCCCGTTCCGCCATCTCGGCCATGCGTTCGGCAGGCAATTCAGGCTGGCTGTCGCTGTTTTTCCAAGGTGCAGCCTTCAGGTAAGTTTCCCGCTCGTCGGCTTTAGTGCCCGTGGTGTTCAAAATCGCCAGCGAAACGACCTTTACGCCGCCTTTGGGTCCCATGCCCAATACGCCAATGCCGGTCCGGCTCTTGGTTTCGCGGGCATCGGTCGCCGCGAACCGAACGGCTTTTCCTTCACTGCTCGCCAGGAACACTTCCTGATCTTCGTTGAGCAGTGTGACGCCGATTAGCTGATCTCCGCTATCCTCGACAAAACCCATCGCATATTTGCCGTTGGAAGGGACGTTGGTGAAGGCGTCCATGCTGTTGCGACGGACCATGCCCTTTTTGGTGGCAAAAAGGATGTTCAGGTTAGCCCATTCCGCTTCATCTTCCGGCAGGGCAAGCACATTGGTAACGAGCTCATCCTCGCCCAGCGGCAAGAGATTGACCATCGGTCGGCCTTTGGTCTGCGGCCCGCCTTCGGGCAATTTCCAGACTTTCAGACGGTAGACACGGCCGAGATTGGTGAAGAACAGAACCGGCGTGTGTGTCGAAGCCACGAACAGTTCGGTTACTGCATCCTCGTCTTTGGTCGCCATGCCGGCACGGCCCTTGCCACCCCGGCGTTGTGCGCGGAACGTATCAAGCGGGGTCCGCTTAATATATCCGCCATGAGTGACGGTCACGACCATCTCGGCGCGTTCCATCAGGTCTTCGTCTTCCAGACCGTCCCAGGCTGCCGTAATTTCACTGACCCGCGGCGTCGCGAATTCATCCCGCACCTGTTCCAGCTCTTCGCGCATGACCGCATAGAGTTTTGCGCGGTCCGCCAGAATGGCCAGATATTCCTCGATAGCGGCGGCCAGTTCCTTGAGCTCGTCGCCGATTTCCTCGCGGCCCAGAGCGGTCAGTTTCTGCAGGCGCAGATCAAGAATGGCTTTGACCTGAACAGCGGACAATTTGTACGTGTCGCCTTCGACATCCGTATCCATCGCCTCGACCAGCTTGATGTAACCGGCGATCTCCGCAATTGGCCATTCACGGGCCAGCAGGGTTTCCCGAGCCTCCACCGGGGTCGCAGATCCCCGGATGATGCGGACAACCTCATCCATATTGGTGACGGCGACAACGAGCCCGAGCAAGATATGGGCCCGTTCACGCGCCTTGTTGAGTTCGAACTTCGTCCGCCGGGTAATGACTTCTTCCCGAAATTTGACAAAAGATTCGATAATGTCGCGAAGATTGAGAACCTCAGGGCGCCCGCCGCGAATGGCCAGCATGTTGGCCGGAAAGCTGGATTGAGCAGGGGTGAAGCGCCACAACTGGTTCAGCACCACATCTGCTGTAGCATCGCGCTTCAGATCGATCACCACGCGGACGCCGCGGCGACTGGACTCGTCGCGAATGTCGGATACGCCCTCGATCCGCTTGTCCTTCGCGGCTTCGGCAATTTTTTCAACCAGTCCGGACTTGCCGACCTGGAACGGGATGGAGGTCAGGACAATGGATCTCTTGTCACCGCGCCCTTCCTCGATTTCATGACGAGATCGCATCATGATTGATCCCCGACCGTCGCGATAGGCGGCTCTGGCGCCGGACTGACCCAGTATTAAAGGCGAAGTCGGAAAGTCCGGACCGGGGATGATCTCGATCAGTTCATCGACAGTGATTCCCGGATTTTCGATATAGGCCAGACATCCGGCAATCACTTCTCCGAGATTGTGGGGTGGAATATTGGTGGCCATGCCGACAGCGATGCCGCCGGCTCCGTTGACCAGCAGGTTGGGGAAGCGGGCGGGCAGGACAGTTGGTTCTTCCCGGCTGCCATCATAATTGGGACTGAAATCGACTGTATCCTTGTCGAGATCGTTGAGCAGATAAGCGGAGACCTTGTTCAGCCGGGCTTCGGTATACCGCATGGATGCCGGCATATCGGGGTCCATCGATCCGAAATTGCCCTGGCCATCAATCAGCGGCACGCGCATCGACCAGTCCTGGGTCATGCGGGCCAGTGCCATGTAAATCGCACTATCACCATGCGGGTGGTAGTTGCCCATCACGTCGCCGACAATTTTTGCCGATTTGCGATAGGGGCGTCCTGCAACAAATCCCCCTTCCTGAGAAGCGAACAGGATCCGGCGATGTACCGGCTTCAGTCCGTCCCGGACATCGGGCAGCGCGCGGCTGACGATGACCGACATGGCGTAGTCCATGTAACTCGACTTCATTTCGTCGACAATGTCGACAGGCTCAATGTCAGATGATTCTGGCGGAGTGGTTTGTTCGTTCACGAACGGCCCTTTTTATCATGGTATTTTATCGTGATTCTTCTAGAGGAAGAGCGGGGAAATTGCCAGCTTTTCCGCGAAAAACTCGTGATCGGTCGAGCCCGTTTTTCAGGGTGCGATTTCTTCTCCGTCCCACGCGAAAATTCGGCCTGTATCTGCAGGTTTGAGGCCTTCGAGAACATCCAGCAACTGCATGGCTGCACGCTCGCTATCAAACAGTTTTCCTGGTGGAACATTGGACTGAAACGGTTCGCTCAGCCTGGTATCGACTGTGCCCGGATGCAAAGCGACGATAATTGCCCGTTTGTGCTTGCGCTGCCACTCGATGGCCAGGTTGCGGATCAGCATGTTGAGGGCGGCTTTTGCGGCGCGATATCCGTACCAGCCGCCCAGACGGTTGTCGGAAAT
>JBCBZY010000075.1:0-10095 GCA_039815115.1 Pseudomonadota bacterium
CAAAGCTTCGCTTCAGGGAGGAATTAAATCGCTCCGACCGCTTTTCCGGCCGCTTCAAACATGCCGAGAATCTGGTCGACCTGTTCGCTGGTATGCTCGGCGCAGAGCGAGCAGCGGAGCAGGGTCATATTCGCGGGCGTAGCCGGCGGCCGTGCGAGGTTGACGTAGAGGCCTTCCTCGAGCAGCGCCTGCCACATCATCGCGCCTCTTTCGAGATCGGGCATGATCACCGCGATGATCGCGCTTTGCGCTTCCGGCGTGCCGAGTTCGAAGCCGAGATCGCGCAGGCCCTGGTGGAGCTTCTTGCTGTTTTCCCAGAGATGCGCGCGCTTGTTCCCGGAATGCATCAGCTTGCGGATCGAGGTGCCCGCGGTCGCCATCACACTGGGCGGCAGCGAGGCGGTGAAGACATAGGGGCGGCAGACCAGACGCAGGATTTCGAATTTGGGATGATTGGAGACACAGAAGCCGCCCACCGTGCCGACCGACTTGCTGAACGTGCCGATGATGAAGTCGACATCATTGATCACATCCTGATCCTCGGCCACACCGCGACCGTTTTCACCGATAAAGCCCATGCTGTGCGCTTCGTCGACCAGCGTCATCGCGCCGTTTTCCTTGCAGACCCGGATCATCTCTTTCAGCGGGGCGACATCGCCGAGCATTGAATAGACGCCTTCGAGCACGACCAGCTTGCCGGCATCCTCGGGCAGGCGCTTCAGCCGTTTTTCCAGCGCTTCGACATCATTGTGGCGGAACGCGACAATCTCGGCATTGCCCATCGCGCAGCCGTCATAGATGGACGCATGGCTGTCAATGTCGAGAATGACATAGTCGCCCTTGCCGGCGAGCGTCGAGATCATCCCGAGATTGGCCTGGTAGCCAGTGGAAAAGACCATGGCATGATCCATGGCGTAAAATTCCTTCAGCGCCTCTTCGCAATCCCGGTGCAGGCCGTAGGTGCCGTTGAGCACGCGGCTCCCAGTGGTGCCGGAGCCAAAATCTTCCAGTGCCTTGAGTCCGGCCTGCTGGACATCATCGTCAAAGGTCATGCCCATATAATTGTAAGTGCCCAGCAGGATGGTTTTCCGGCCATTGCACATCGCCACGGTGGGCGAGAGCACCTCGTCCATCACCAGTGAAAAGGGGTCTTTCACACCCGTGGCGAGCAGGGTTTCGCGCTCCTGAATGAGCGGGTCAAATTTCGAAAGCAGATCGTTCATGTCTTTTGCGTCCCTTCGCCATCCCGAGTGTATCTCAGGATCTTGCCGGATGGCTGATAAGCCGTCCGAGATGCCGAACCAGGTCCGGCATGGCGCATCTTGTTCCGTGTCTAGTTATCCATCAGTTTCGCGACAGCATCGGCAAGCTGACCGACATTCTCGATTTCGGCCTGCATGTTCATCGTGATGATGATGTCAAATTCGTCTTCCACGGCCGCCACGAAATCCATCACGGTGAGGCTGTCCCATTCGAGGTCATTGGCAAATGTGGTCTGTTCCCTGAGCTCGACACCCTTGCTGTTGAACGGGCCGATCAGGCCTTCCACTTTTTCCATTATCTGTTCGCGAGTTGCCATGTATGTTTCCTGCATTGTTGTGGTTGACCTTTGCCAACTCATGCGCCCCATTGGCAAGGGAATAAGGCGGAATCGCGGCATCAACTTGCCCAATTGGGCGGTCTGTGCCACTCTTTTGTCCTATCGGGTGGCGGTAATGCGGGGATCAGCAGATATGAGCGACATACGCAAATGGCCAGATGATGCTGTCTATGCGCTGCGCACGACACAGCAGCATCATGTCCAGCTCAGCCTGATGGCTGATCACAAGGCCAATATGCTGATCGGCGCGACATTTATCGTGTTCACGCTGGCCATTGGTCAAAGCCGGGCTGGCAACCTGTCGCTGCCGCTGATGATATTGGCGATATCCGCATTTACCGCCGCCTGCCTTGCGGCCTTTGCCGTGATGCCGTCGACAAAGCCGCGGGGGGACAATCCGCCCAACATGCTGTTTTTCGGAAGTTTTGGCGACATGTCCGAAGAGGAATATATGGATCGCCTGCTCGATCAGGAATTTGAGAGTCAGGAGACGACCTATCGCGCCATGTTGCGGGATATCTATCAGATGGGCGTGGTTCTTGCGCGCAAGAAATATCGCTATCTCGGCTGGGCCTATCGCGTGTTTTTGACCGGGCTCACGGTGACCTTTGTTGTCTATATCGCAGAACAGTTTGCCGGACCGCTAATGTAATCCGGACGCTTGCGGAGATTTTTCACAGCCAGTCGTTCAGCCGATACCATTGCGCGGTGTCGCGCAGGCCTTTTTCGGTTTCGATTTTTGGAGCCCAGAGCTGATGCGGTAGCCGTCTGGCCGGATTGATCGCCCAGTCGTCATGGCAGAAATAGCTGACCCGGTCCGAGGTCAGCTTGGCCTTGTCCTTGCGAAACAGCCTGTCGGCTCTCGCGCCAAGCCGAAGCAGGGCACGGGGCATGCCGATGGTCCGGACTTTCTTTTTGCCGACGGCCTCTCCGATGGCGCGCGCAAATGCGATTTGTGTCCAGCCGCCCGGTGTGCCGTCATCGACCTCGAAAATCCGGGCGGTCAGATCCTCATGTTCAGGGATCAGGGTCATCAGCGCCCGGGCGAGATCGTCGACATGGATGACCGACAGCACGCCGTCGGCATCGGGCGGCAACGTGACTATTCCGAGCTTCGCCATTTTGAAGAGGTCCAGCATCTCGCCGTCGCCTGGTCCGAAGACCGCCGGTGGCCGGATGATGGTCCAGTCGAGTCCGCTGGTTGCGACAATCTTTTCGGCCTTGGCTTTGGTTTCGCCATAGATGGACAGATCGGGCTGGGTGGCCGCGAGTGAAGAGACATGCAGGAACCTCTTGCATCCCGCCTTCTTGGCGGCTTCGACCATCGCGAGTGTCCCTGCGACATTGCCTTCCTCAAACCCTTCCCGGTCGGGTGCGTTGACGACACCGGCAATATGTATCACGACATCGGCACCACTGCAGAGCTCGTCAAGACTGTCCCGATTGCCGAGCGATCCGTCCACCCATGTCACATTGGGCCGGTCATCCTGATATTTGCGGGTCAAAGCCCGCACCGGGAAGCCCGCGCGCACCGCCAGATTGAGCAGATGCTCTCCGACAAATCCGGTTGCGCCGGTAATGGCCAATGTCTGTTTGGTACGCATCGCTTATCCGGGATATTCTGCGGTCATACGAGAACCATCTGGTTGCGGTGCACGACCGCGCTGCGCGGGGCATAACCGAGCAGAGCCTCCAGCTCGGAACTGTTTCGGCCGATAATCCTGGCGCAGTCCAGCGCATCATATTCTGCCAGTCCGCGCGCGACGACCTGACCTTCGGGATCAAGGATATCGAGCACATCGCTGCGCACAAATTGCCCCTCCAGTGAAATGATTCCCGCGGCGAGCAAGCTATTGCCGTTGCGCAAGGCTTCCACTGCACCTGTGTCAACGGTGATCGATCCGCTTGCCGTCAACCGTCCGCCAAGCCAGCTCTTGCGCGCATTTTCCGAGCGGCTGGCACGGAATATGGTTCCGACGCTGCTCTCCTCAAACCGCTTCAGCGGATGATCTTCGCGACCCGAAATGATTGACAGTTCGATCCCGGCCAGATTCGCAATCCGCGCGGCCTCCAGCTTGGACGTCATGCCGCCCGATCCCATGCCGGACGAAGACGTCCCGTCTGCCATGGCCAGAATATCTTCATCCACTGTTTCGACTATGGGGATGAACTGGCCCTCGGTTTCACTTCCCGGACGCCGGTCATAGAGTCCGTTCACGTCGGACAGCAGGATCACGCGGTCGGCAGAAGCCGCCTGACCGACGCGGGCGGCGAGGCGGTCATTGTCGCCAAAAAGGATTTCATCCGTGGCGACGCTGTCATTCTCGTTGATCACTGGAATCGCGCCTTTTTCGGCCAGCCGCTCCAGTGTCGCCGTCGCGTTGAGATAGCGTTTGCGGTCTTCCATGTCATCGAGCGTGAGCAGCATTTGCGCGGCTGTCAGCTGCTTTTCGGCAAAGAGCGCCGACCACAGGCTGCTCAGCGCAATCTGGCCGACCGAAGCTGCTGCCTGTGCATCTGCGAGGCTAGCGCGGCCACCCGCTGGCAGGTCCAGCTGACGTGCGCCGAGCGCAATCGCACCGGAGGATACGACGATGACCGAATGGCCGTTTTTCGCCTGTTCCGCGATGTCGGCGACCAAAGTTTTCAGCCAGTCCTGACGCACTTGTCCATCGTCACCGACAAGCAGCGATGACCCAATTTTGACAACCACCGTTTCCGATCCGGGGCCGCTCATAGGGGTGACCAGTCCTTCGTGGGTTGGTCTTCGTCCTCCGCTCCATCGGCAGATTTCTGATTCTCGATCGAGCTGCTGGTCCCGATCGCTTCAAGAACGGTATCCAGAACGGCATCCATACCCGCGCCGGTTGCGCCGGACAGCGGCAGGATGTCTTTCGCTCCCGCTGCGCGCAGATCATCCGCAATCGCAGCCATGAGCTCATCATCGAGCAGATCGGCCTTGTTCAGCGCCAGAATTTGCGGTTTTTCGGACAGGCCGCCACCATATTGCTCAAGTTCGCCCGTCACGGTCTTCCAGGCCGCTACCGGATCATCCCCGGTTGCGTCGATCAGGTGAAGAAGGACCTTGCAACGTTCGATATGCCCGAGAAACCGGTCGCCAATTCCGGCGCCTTCGGCCGCCCCGTCGATCAGGCCGGGAATATCCGCGAGCACAAATTCGCGGCTGCGGTGACGGACGACCCCGAGTTGCGGATGGATGGTGGTGAACGGGTAGGCACCAACCTTGGCCTTGGAATTGCTCACAAAATTGATCAGCGTCGACTTGCCGGCATTGGGCAATCCGACCAGTCCGGCATCGGCGATCAGTTTGAGCCGCAGCCAGATGGCGCGTTCTTCACCCGGTTCACCAGGCTGATGCTGGCGCGGTGCGCGATTGGTCGCGCTTTTGTAGCTGGCATTGCCGCGCCCGCCGACTCCGCCTTCGAGGAAAATTTCTTCCTGGCCCTCACGGGTGAAATCGAGCAGCACATGTTCCTTGTCTTCCGACAATATCTGGGTGCCGACCGGGACCTTGATCACCAGGTCCTCGCCGCCCGCGCCGGTCCGGTTGCGACCCGCGCCGCCCTTGCCGCGCGGTGCGCGCAAATGCTGGGTGTAGCGAAAGTCGATCAGCGTGTTGAGGCCTTCTACAGCGCGGAAGATAATGTCTCCACCCTTGCCGCCATTGCCGCCGTCAGGGCCGCCAAACTGGATATATTTCTCGCGCCGGAAACTGACAGCACCGGGCCCGCCCGCGCCGGAGCTCACGTAAATCTTGGCCTGATCGAGAAAATGCATGTGGCAGCATTTAGGGAAGGAAATGCGGAAAGACCAGACCTTGTGGCAACATATCCAGCCAACGAGGCCAGCCGCCGGAAGTCCCCAGTCACAAGCGACAGTGCTTTATCGATATTCTCGATATCTCTGAGGAAGACAATTGGCTTGGTCTATTTATTGCCAGGGTGTAAAAAGCGGAAAATAACAAGCAGAAGGAATCCCTGAAATGTCAGATGAAAACAAGTGCCCCGTCATGCATGGTGGCGGCTCCAATTTAACCGGCCAGTCGGCGAATCAGAAATGGTGGCCCAACCAGCTGAATTTGCGCGTGCTCAATCAAAATTCCCCCCTGATTGATCCCATGGATGATGATTTTGATTATGCGGCAGAGTTCGCGAATCTCGACCTGGCGTCGGTCAAGCAGGACCTCACAAATCTCATGACTGATTCGCAAGACTGGTGGCCAGCGGATTATGGCCATTATGGCGGACTGTTCATCCGGATGGCCTGGCACAGCGCCGGGACCTATCGGACGTTTGACGGTCGCGGTGGTTCGTCCACCGGGTCCCACCGATTTGCCCCGCTCAACAGCTGGCCCGACAATGGCAATCTCGACAAGGCGCGTCGCCTGCTCTGGCCGATCAAGCAGAAATATGGTCGCAAGCTCTCCTGGGCCGACCTGATGATCCTCGCCGGCAATGTCGCGATGGAATCGATGGGCTTCAAAACCTTCGGCTTCAGCGGCGGACGGGAAGATATCCACGAGCCGGAAGAAGACATCTACTGGGGTCCGGAAACCGAATGGCTGGGCGACGAACGCTATAGCGGCGAACGTGACCTGGCCGAGCCCCTCGGCGCGGTGCAGATGGGTCTGATCTACGTCAATCCCGAAGGCCCCAATGGCAATCCCGATCCGCTGGCATCCGCCTATGATATTCGCGACACGTTCGCGCGCATGGCGATGGACGATTATGAAACTGTCGCTCTCGTGGCGGGCGGTCATACGTTCGGTAAAGGGCACGGCGCTGGACCAGAAGATAATGTCGGTCGCGAGCCGGAAGGCGAAGCGATGGCGACGCAAGGATTTGGCTGGCTCAACAGCCATGGCACCGGCAGCGGGGGCGACACCACGACGGCCGGCTTCGAAGGCGCGTGGACGGTCAATCCGACGCAATGGGACATGGGCTATTTCGATGTGCTGCTCGGCTATGACTGGGAAATGACCACCAGCCCCAGCGGTCACAAGCAGTGGACTCCAACTGCGGATTCCAACGCGGATCAGCCGCCTGCAGCTCATGATTCCTCGCGTACTGAGCCACTGATGATGACCACTGCGGACATGGCGCTCAAGCTGGACCCGATTTACGGTCCGATCTCGAAGCATTTCCACAAGAATCCCGACGAGTTTGCGGAGGCCTATGCCAAGGCCTGGTACAAGCTGACCCATCGCGACATGGGTCCCAAGGCACGCTATATCGGCCCGGAAGTTCCGGAAGAAACGCTGATCTGGCAGGACCCGGTTCCGGCCCCGTCAGGTGCTCCAATTGGTGACCAGGATATTGCGGCGCTCAAGTCGCAGATCCTCGACTCCGGTTTGAGCATAGCCGAACTGGTCCGCGTGGCCTGGGGCTCTGCTTCAACATTCCGCGGCAGTGACAAGCGCGGCGGCGCCAATGGTGCCCGTATTCGCCTTGCGCCGCAGAAGGACTGGGCGGTCAACAATCCGGCCGAACTGGAAAAAGTGCTTTCGGTTCTGGAAGGCATTCAATCCGGTTTCTCCGGTGACGTGTCGATCGCTGATCTGATCGTTCTCGGCGGCTGCGCGGCCATCGAGAAAGCGGCTCAGGATGCGGGGTCGGCCATATCCGTGCCGTTCACACCCGGCCGTACCGACGCCAGTGCGGATCAGACCGACGCCGACTCGTTCGACGTTCTTGAGCCCAAAGCTGACGGTTTCCGGAACTATCTGAATGTGGACAGCCGGCGCCCTGCGGAAGACACGCTGGTTGACCGGGCAGCTCTGCTCACCCTCACCACGCCGGAAATGACGGCGCTGGTTGGCGGAATGCGGGCACTGGGTGCCAATGCCGATGGTTCCACCAACGGTGTGTTTACGGATCGGCCAGGTCAGCTGACTAATGACTTCTTCGTCAACCTGCTCGACATGGCAACGGAATGGAAAGCGACTTCGGATTCGGAAAGCCATTTTGAAGGCCGCGATCGCGCATCCGGTGACCTGAAATGGACCGGAACCCGCAACGATCTGGTGTTCGGATCCAACTCGATCCTTCGCAATGTCGCGGAAGTCTATGGCGCGAGCGATGCCCAGGACAAGTTTGTCAAAGACTTTGTCGCGGCCTGGGACAAGGTCATGAATCTCGACCGGTTTGACCTGCACCGTTAAACCGTGAGAAAATCCCGGCCGGATGCCCCCAACCGGCCGGGATATTTGCCCCCATTAAACGGGCAAATTATTCAGCAGCTTCCATCTGCTCCATCTGTGCAACCCGCGGATCATTGGGCCAGACCCATTCCTCGCCAATCACCTGTTCGACAGCCAGCTCTTCCGGCACCCGGTTGAGACCGATAATCTTGTCGCATGACTGGTGAAAGCTGTAGATCCGGGCTTCCTGATAACTGAGCGGAACGCTCTTGAAGCCGTCGCTTTCCATCGATTTCTGGATCATCTCGCCAAATTGCGTGTCCTCGAGAATGATCGGGCTCATGTCCCGGCCATTGGGTTTGGACTCGTCGGGAACGGTCCACAGGTCCGGGGCCGGGCCATCGCCCCAGTCCAGCGCCATGGTGACCAGCTCCAGTTTCGTGGTGTTGAGACCGGTCGGCCAGAAAATCAGTGGCGGGACAAAATAGTTGCTCAGCGGCGAAACCCAATTCGGGAACATCGTATAGCTTTGGGTGCAGGTCCGGCCGAATTCGCCGACCGTTTCAATCTGTTGCCATTCCGGCGGGGAATCCACGGCCCGGACATGTTCGCGGTCGGTCTGTTTCGGTGCCGGTGCGAGCATGCGGGCATGACCATTGGGATAGATGGTATTCACATTGCGCTTGCTGTCGACCAGCGGGGCCACGGTTTCGGGATGGATGAAGGGGACGAGATAGACCTCCATATTGGCCTCCATCGCGACCTTCCAGTTGCACTTCAGGTCAAAACTGTATCTCGCAGCCAGCCGGACCTTGTCGAAGCGGAATTCTTCCCATTCCTCCCAGACCGGCCCCAGCCAGTCCTTCAGCGGCATCGCGTCGGCATCGAAATTGACGAAGATCAGATTGCCCAGCTGTTCGCACTGGACTGGAATCAGGCTGCGGCAGGACATGTCGAAATCCGGTCCGAAATCCTGTTTCTCCGGGACACCGACCAGACTGCCGTCGGTCTTGTAGGTCCAGTTGTGATAGCCGCACATAAGGCGCGGGGCTTGGCCTTTTTCTTCCGTGACCACCGGCGCGCCGCGGTGACGGCAGGTGTTGTAAAAGGCGCGCATCTCCCCGTCCATGCCGTGGACGATGATGATAGGATCCCCGATATTTTCCCATTTCATGAAACAGCCGGGTTCCGGCACTTCGTCAATATGGGCGGCAAACAGCCAGGTTTTTTTCCACAGATATTGCTGCTCGAGGTCGTAATATTCCTGGCTGGTATAGCGGCCCGCCGGCATGTCGGGCAGGCGTGGGAAGCCGTCTGGCGGAGCGGTACGCGATGCTTCCCACTCCATCAGGCGCTTCATCCGGTCGATATAAGCTGCGTCCATCGCCATGCTTGAGTCCTCCGCTCCCAAGCCTGAAACATGGCACGGGGAGAGGGGGTCGGTCGATTGGCAATTCTGATAGAGGCCTAACCTGCCGCCATGCCGGTCCACATCGCGACCATCAGGTTGAAGGACCGCGGGTCTCCGGTGAGGCCGTTGTTCATCTTGTTCATTACATAGGAGAAGGTGGTACGCTTATCCATGTCGATGACGATCACTGATCCGCCATAGCCACCCCAGAAAATGCTGTTCGGGCTGGGCAGCGGGATCATCTCGCCGGGCAGTCCGAAACCCAGTCC
This sequence comes from Pseudomonadota bacterium, assembly GCA_039815115.1. Lineage (GTDB taxonomy): Bacteria > Pseudomonadota > Alphaproteobacteria > Sphingomonadales > Sphingomonadaceae > Parasphingorhabdus. The sequence continues at coordinate 9,441 of JBCBZY010000075.1, forward strand.
ATATTTGATTGGCAGGTTCATCAGGACCATGTCATTGCCTTCAACCTGAGGCTCCAGCGCCTTGCGGCATCCGGCTTCGGACAAGATCCGCTTGCCCTTTGCGACGCCGCCATTGGCGAGCAGCGCATGAATTTCCGCCACCGAGCGCGCATTGCCGGTTCCGCCAGCCGCCGGAATTTCCGCCCCGCGCCATTCCCGGGTCCGGGTCGACAGCGGATCGATCGCCGGGTTGGTGAATGTCTTGCGCTGGACGTCATTCGAGAAATCACCGTCACCGACGCCAACTTCGGGCGGGATCAGGTCGGCGACGCGGTAGTCATGTTCGGGTGCCAGACCGATATGGAAATCCGCATCCAGCGGTTCGGCGATTTCCTCGCGAAACACCGTGCCCAGCGACTTGCCAGTGATCCGCCGGACAACTTCGCCAACCAGATAGCCCTGGGTAATGGCATGATAACCGGGCGCCGTTCCCGGTTCCCACCACGGTTCCTGTGCAGCGAGCAGCGCTGTCGCCTTCTCCCAGTCATACAGATCCTCGGTCGTAAGTGGCTCGTCCCAGCCCGACAGGCCGGATGCATGGCTCATCAGATGCGCAACAGTGATCGCATCTTTCCCGCCCTGGGCAAAGTCCGGCCAGTAATGTGCGACCGGCTTG
>JBCBZY010000191.1:0-5569 GCA_039815115.1 Pseudomonadota bacterium
AAGCGTAGCTGACTTTCACATTGGCTTTCCGCGCCGCATTTTTCTGACGACGCATCGCACCGCCAATGGCACCGAAGCCAAGGATCATGAATGCCCAGGTTGCCGGCTCGGGAACCGCTGCAATCCCCACATTATCAAATTCGAACGAGTTGGACGAACTGGCAAATTCCAGAGACTCCAGAAACGTTGGGGTGTCGAACGTTGCCGTAAAACGGAAGTTCGTTCCCTGATCGATCCTGTTTCCGTTTGCCGGAGGCAGATCATTGCCGGTCACGGTGAAGTTTCCGGATGTCGTGAAAATATTCAGCGTGTTGTAGGTATCCACACTGCCCCAGTCGAACGAAAAGGCCGACACCAGCCGGTTCACCAGCAGGGTCGCACTGTCGCCACCAAGTACGGCGATCTGCGACGAGCTGTTGCCGGGCAAAGCTGCGGCATTGCCCTGGGTGGAAGAGAAGTTGATGTAATCGCCGGATAGCGCACCACCGCAATCGGTTACACCATCGCAAATCACAATCTCACCCGGATCGAGAACACCGATGTCAGACTGGCTGAGCACGATCGCAGCGTTCGCCGGAGTAACACACATGGCCAACATAGCCGCACCGAACAGCGTTTTTTTTGTAAACATGGAAAACCCCCAAGTATTTGGCTTCAGCCCGAATCGAAGCGCGCCAAAATAAAGACCCTTAAGGAGCCATAAACCACGGCGGTTTCCCGTATCAATGTTTCATCCGGTAAATTTCTTCCTGTTCCGAATCGGGACATCGGTCGGGCTCTGGATTTCTGTCGAATTTAGCTACCGGAAGTGGCGGCGGGAAGTGGCGGCAGCATCGGGTTGCCCACCCTGCATTTTCGGCCATAGCCAGACCAGAATCATCGCTGCCGGGATCAGCATCCCGGTTTCAAACGGCGCCCATTCCAGCGGCTGCGGCAGGTTGCAGAAGGCATGGCTGACCATGGCCGGTATCAGCGATCTGGTCGCATGTACCGACCAGGCGTAAACCGCGCCGACGAGGAACACTGCGGCCAGATTATACAGGGCGAAGCTGTCTGGCCGGACATATTGTGTGTGGACGATGGCAAAAATCAGGGCGGAGAGCAGGATCGCCCACGAGGCAGGAAAACGCTGACCAAGGCTGCCCAGAACATAGCCGCGGAAAAACAGCTCCTCGACAATCGGGACCAGCGCAAAGCTGCTGATCGCCATGAAAATCCAGAAATCCGGCGTCCATGCCGACCCGTAGATCAGGGTCCAGATTTCCGGCGTGTCCCCGAGCGGCGCAATGGTGAAATGATACCAGCGCGGCAATATGCTGAGCAGATGCAGCGGGATGGCGATGGCGAGACCGAAAAGCAGCAATTGCCAGATCGCGAATCCCGATGGCTCGCCCCCGAGCGGTCGGGTCAGGCGAAAACCCCGGATCCGCGCCAGCCAGCCGGCAGCAAGCAGCAACAGCCCCCATTTGACCAGCTGCGACCAGCCCTCGACAAGGGCGAGCAGACTCCAGTCGGGTGGAGATTGCGCCAGCGCCCGTTCCGCCGCCGCGGGATCCGCCCCGACCAGCCCGACAATCTCCCGCGCGAGAAGCCCGATGACCAGCAGGACAATGACCGGCTCGACCACCAGCCAGGACCGCGAGTTCCAGACGGACTTCAAGAAGCTCTCCTTCCTTGGCGAGCGGCAATATATTGAGGGCCCATATCAGTGTGTTGCCATCTGTTCTGACTTGCTGCCATCAAAACGCTGCAAGGCGATGGGGAGAAAAAGCAGGGTGCCGATCAGCATCAGGACACCCACCTGATCGAGTTGGCTCTCGCTGCCGCCAAGCCGGAGCAACACGCCGCTGACACACCAGACCAGAAGAGCCACCAGGAGCAGGACCCGATTTCGCTGCTCCAGGGGAACCGGCCGGCTCATGAGCGACTGAAGGCCCGGCTGGCGATGCAAAAGCAGAAAGGCCAGCGCGATCAGCAGCATGGCACCGGTCAGGCCAATGATGATCGCCCCCAGCGGAATCTCGACACCCAGCGTATCTCCATGCAGCACCAGCGGCTCTTCTGACCCCGTCACCATCAGGATGGCCGACAGAAAAAACAGTCCGAAATAGATGGTCCCGAACAGGCCGAAACTGCGCGCTGTCCCTCGCATCAGATGCCAGAGGGTGGCCAGCGCAAGTAGCGTGAACAGCAGCACGACGAGCCAGTCAAAATTGATCGAAGAGCCCGAAAGCTCCATGCCGACCAGCGGCAGACCCCATTCATAAGACGGCCCGTCCATCGGCACGCGATTGGTCGGCAGCCATGTCAGAATCACCAGCGGCAACATCAGCACAATTGTCGCCCCCCTCACCAGCTTCCACATCATTTTACCCCTCCCGCAAGCGCCAAACATGGAGCCGACAGCGCAAAAGGCACCGAATCCGCTCGACTCGGTGTATTAATACACTAAATCAGTGAATTTCCAAGAGGGAGGCGGGATTGGTTTCCCCAAGCAAACGTCAATTGCAAATACCGTTGCCCACCACATCTTGTCATCCCCACCACATTTCGTCATCCCACCACATTTTGTCATCCCCGCGCAGGCGGGGATCCAGCCCAGGGCAAATATGGGTGACAAAGGTGACAGTGTGTCACCTGCATTTTACGCCTGTTTTTTCCTGCATGTTCAGCATGTTGGGACCGATCCGGTCAGGGTGACACATATGCGAAAGGGATTCGGCGAAAATTCCGGCCAAACGGATGGGCCGACAAAAGGATAAAGACCAGCGATGAGAAAGAGCCAGCCGGAATCCTAGCCCATGCCGCAGATGTAGGACAGCCTGCGCTTCCGGAAGCTATGGACTATGATGGTTGTTGAGATGCGGTGGGGATTGTTGATTTGTCTGTTTGGTGAACTGGCGCCGTATTCATTCGGGTGGTGGAAGGAGGCGATGGCGGGTGGCCGGGAATGTGAGGTGGCCTTATTGGCGAACTTTGTAGACGCCAAACAAGCGATTGGATAACTCCTATGTATGACTGACCTGTACACATGGAATCCTATGCCCCACGGGTTGGCGGTCAAGTGCCCGGGTTGCTCAGGAGAAGCGACGTTCGAATTCGCCGAACGCATCCATATTCCGTACCGCAAAGATGTGCAATATTTCAAAACATCCGATGATTTTGACTATGAGAAAGCCACACAGGGTTCCGTGGGACTCCACCATTATGCCTGGTATTATCATGGCCTTGGTCGCCGGAAACTGGAATTGATCGATGATCTGCCGGATGGGTACGACCCATCGTTCTGGGAACATAGTCAATATCTCCATCGTATCAATCCAAATGATCGCGGTGCGATTTACTGCACATCTTGTGACTATCGGAGGAAGCATGAGCTCAATTGGCCAGAAGATGCTTATTTTTCTATATCTTACAGAGGATCGGTGCTCTGGGCCTATCATCGTGACATGGCGGCCGAGCTGATCCGGTTTGTCGCATCAGATGACCGGGACATTGGCAAGTTTCGCTATCGATCAAGTTTGATGAAAATACCCAAAAAATTCCTGTCCGCAAAAGCCCGACGGCATGTTGTGAAGAAGCTGGAGGCTGTTTTGTAGCGGGCACACCGCGCCACCACTAGCGGTCGCGACGCCGCTATCCTTTTTCCAGCCTGTTGTAGACATGGGTAGCGGTGGCCGTCCGCGCTATGGCATATTGATCGGCAAACTCCTCTACCTGTTTCGCGTTAGCTTGACTGAAATGGCGATAGTAGCTGTCGACATGATGTCCGACTTCGTGGAACAAAATCCCCTGAATGTAGAATTTTCTGAGGCCTTCCAGATCCCAGCGGGAAATCCAGTCATTGCCTTCTTTCAGAATTTCGGCGCCGAATCCCTCGGCTTCGTTGATCAGCTTGTTGGACGGGCGCGTCGTTCCGTAAGATAGCTTCATGTTCTTTGGCCATGGAAAAAGCGTGATCGCCCGAACCCCGCTGCCGCAGGCAAAATAGGCGAGTGGCTGGACCTTTTCGATGTGATCGGATTTTTTCAATCGCCGCATCCAGACATGGGTGATGCCCGCATAGTCCCTTTTTGGAAGAGCCTTCAAAGCCTCGACAGCCTCATGACCGGAAATCGGGAAAAAGAAGTCTCGCGAAGGATTTTCCTCGATCAGAATGGGCAGCTCGTCTTCCGGATTCGGTCTGGCTATCGAATGCACCCGCCGGAAAATCCTGTCGGCAAACTTCCGGCGTGTCCTTCCGCCGTGAACGTCACCATAGGTCCGGCTTTTCTTCCATGGTGTTGAGATGTTGGACAAAGGGCGATCTTTCTGGGTGATAGATGCAGGATTGGACCTGTGGTTTCCGAACCCTATGCCGTTGACACGCCTTCGACAACATCCGGGAATTTCATTTGCGATTGGCGGTCGCTGGAAAACGGAATAAACCGATAGCATGAGCATCTACAAAAGAGACGCTGTCAATCCCGAATGGGAGCCCGTCCCCTGGAACGCAAGGGGACACAAGGCCGACGCGCAGGAAAAGGCTTTTCACGAACGCGCGTTGAAGCCGATTGTCTGGCGAAAAATCGATTGGGAGCGGATCCCGGAAGGCGGGCTCTTCGGATTCAGCAAAGAAGATCTGCAATCACGCGATATCAGCTGGTTCGCTGAGCATGACGGCGAAGAGCTGCTGTTGATCGACAACATCTGGTTCGGCTTCCCCGATCCCCCGCGCTGGGGACTGGCATGGCGGCCGGCAGGTCAGGCGGAGGCGAAGTGGCAGCATCTGGGGCATTTTCCGGACTTGCCGAAGGCTTGGTGTTTGGGAACTAACGCACCTTCCCTTTAAGACAAAGAAAAAGCCGACAATTAATTGAGTTCGATCCGACTTTTCGTACTTGCGTCAATCCAATTTTCGGAACCGCTTTTGGGGCTGCTACTAGAAGCCAAATTGGCCAAAATTTCTACCAACCTATTTCGATCAGTGGCGCTTTCCCAATTTATCAATTCTATGCCTTGGTGTTCTACAGCGGCCAGTGCTGGGGCAGCCAAACTTTCCAAATTTGCAGAGGCTTGATAAATAAGTCTGGGAACAATTTGATCACTACCAAATACCATTTTCGCTTGCTCGAAAACAATGGTCGTAAAACCGATTTCAGAGAACACCTTTTTTGTTGAGATTGATTCTTGAACCACATCTACCGTCTCTAAAATGTGATATGATCCGTTTCGAAGAACCAGGTCCACTTCTACACCGTCTGCTATCAAGTGATTGGGGATCACTTTATGAGACTCTAGCTCTTCCCCTCGCTTGCCCAAAATTCCGATTTGTCTCAGCCGGCCTTCAATATCTCGTTTAACTTTAGTGCGACGCTTTTTGGGTTTGGGAATCAAAGCCTTCTCGGGTTCCACCAAGTCTCGCAACAAAGAATGAACCCGAGATTCATATTCCATTTCCGATTGAGCGAAAAACGATCCGCCCGGAACAATCTTGCAAGCACCCATTTTTGACATTTGCTCAAATATATCCAGCTCATGTGAACCAGACTCTGCCTTTAAGAATTGATACAATTCGGGAAGTTCATAC